>NZ_KV830609.1:0-55906 GCF_001836805.1 Staphylococcus sp. HMSC062A01 | reverse complement strand
GTTGCTTCTTCTTTTGTACTTTCTTCAGTACTTGATGCTTCTGTTGTCGGTTGTTCAGCTGTTGCTTGTTCTGTAGTTTCTACTCCTGTGTTTGCTGTTTCAGAAGAAGATTGAGCCGATTCATTTGAGTTACTTGTAACTCCTTCTTCAGTTTTAGTGTCTTCAGCTGCTTTCGCTTCATCATGCGCTACGCCGAAAATTAATGTTGCACCAACTAAAATTGATGCTGTCCCTACTGTGAATTTTCGAATTGAATATTTGTTATTGATATTCGGTAAGAAATCTAATCTTTTATTTGATTTTTTCTTCAAATAACTCACGCCCCTATTTTTCAAATTAATTTAACACAATACTCATGTAAAACTTATCATGTTTTATATGTAGTTACAATATAATTTCTCTGTTTTTTAAAAAAATATTAATTTAGTTATGCTAAATTAATATTTATAATTTTATAATAATTTTATCTTATTCAATGATGTTTAATTTACGTTATTCTAATTTACTAAGCATAATAAAAAATGTTCCCTAATTCTATTTAAATAAAATGTCCGTAGCATACTCAAATTAAGGATGCTATGGACACAATTTTTACTTAAAAATTAATTATTTTTTATCATTAATTTTTCTACGATTCTTACCTAATAGTAATGCTCCAATTGCAGCAAATAATGATTCTAAAATCACTCCATTTTTTTCATCACTACCAGTATCTGGTAATTCATTATTTTCTTTTTCACTATCGGCGCCGGCATCACTGTCAGTATCGTCACCATTTCCGTTACCATTACTAGTAGCAAATGTTATGTTGTTACCATATTTAGCCGTGTCATCAGTAACATAATATTTATTAGTTGTAACCATAGATGGCCATTGTTGAATATTTACGTTACCTTCTGAATCAGACTGATATTTACTAACTACTTTGATTATGTAAGGTGTATTTATATCTCCAAAATTAATGGAGGCAGTACTATCACCATTAACAGTAATTGGATAATCATTAGTAACATCCTCATATTGAGAATAATCATAAGTTCTATTGCTGTCTGGTAGATATTGATCATCTGCAACTTTATAAATTTTAATTTCAGTACTATCATCAATAATTGTGCTACCGTTTGGTCCAGTACCGTTGATTGTAACTTCTGTATTGTTAGCTGTATATCTTAACGGATTAACATACACAGTTTGTTCGACTGTTTGATTATCTAAATCAAGGTGAGCAAATATACTTTAAATATTAGAATCACCTTCAACTTCAGGATACTGATAATCAACAGTGAAATTCTGATCATAAGCAGTATTAGCAGTTTTAAATGTTATATCGATATTTGTGTCTCTTGCTTGTACTTTTGATTTATCAATAAATGATGATAATGATAAAGTTCCAGTAACATTTGAATGCGTATCAACGAAATCTATCAATGTATATGTTGCATGTTTAGTAGCATCATCATACGTAACTGTTGCTATTATATCCCCATTACTATCTGCAATATCTGGTGCAAAATATTGATCAGTTAGGTCAGATGGGATTGTATGTGGATCATAATCAATCGTCATTGTATCCCCACTATTAACAGCATCATCGACAGCAATATCTGAATAATATGTAATTGGCTTACCCTCTTGTGCGCGAATTATACCATCATTATTTTGACCTTCTTCAATATATTGATTTGAAACTGTAATTAAGTCATTTACGTTTTAACCTTGACTTGTAGCTGCTAATTTATTCACAGCTAATCTACTTTTGGGTTGTATTAAACGCGTTGTATTTACATCACTCGTTGTTGCATAAGTTATTTCAGAATCTTTTTTTGTTTGAATCCGCATTAATTAACGCACTTAGTAATGCTTTATTATTTACATTGTTATAGTCAATATTAAGATTTTTAACACTTTCACTTACTTCTTCTACTGAGCTACCAGTATTTTCAGCTACAAAGTTAGTTAATGCTTCTTCTTTAGCTGTGTTATCAGTAGCGTTATCTAATTGAGTCTCAATATTTTTAAATGATGTATCTAAATTTGATGTGTTAACTGAATTATTTGAATTGCTAGTTACATCACTTGAATTATTATTTTCAACAGATGTCTGCTCATTTGAATTAACTTCTGGTGTTTGAGCGTCTTTTTGTTCAGGATTAGATTCTATACTAACGTCTTTATTGGCTTCTTTAGAATCGCTTTCTGTGCTCGATTGTAGTTCGTTATGAGTTGAGTCTGCTGAAATTTTTGATTCTTGCTTAGTTGTTTCTTCTGTACTTGGTTGTTCTGATTTAGCTTCATTAGGTGCGTCATTATTAGAATTTAGGGTACTTTGACTTTCCTCTGTAGATGCTTTTTCTGTTGTTTTTTCACTAATTGATTTTTCTGCAGAATTATTTTGTGATGGTTCTTCTGAACTTAATGTCTCTGTAGAATTTGAATTTTTACTAGTTTCAATGCTATTATTTTCATTTGTACCTTCTTGAGAACTTACATCTTGATTTGATGAATTTTCTGTACTTTCTTGTTTACTAGTTTCATTTGAAATTTCGTTGTTAGATGCATTTTCAGATGAATTATTATCTACATCTGTTTCAACATTTTGTTTTGTTACATCAACTTGTTCTGGATTAACCTGTGATAGTGTAGTGCTCTCTGATGTTTGTACATTACCTTTAGCTTTTACATTTTGTTCTTCATTACTATTAGTAGTTGTAGAAACTTGATCCTTCTCAGCTGCTTTTGCTTCATCATTTGCACTGCCAAAAATCAATACTGCGCCAACCAATATAGATGCTGTCCCTACTGTAAACTTTCTAATCGAATATTTATTTTGTTTATTCGGTATAAAATCTAACCTCTTATTTTGTTTATTTTTCAAACAGAACACTCTTTAAATGAATTATAAACCGACCTAAATTCATTAATAATTTTAATTTAAAGATTAATTATTTTTTATTCTTAAATCATGAATAATAAGGTGGTTGTGCTACACTTCTATATTTTTTATAAATGATTTGCTAAAATATTCTTTTTTTAAACAATAAAAAAAGAACGATAATTATCGTTCTTAAAAAACTAGTTTCTACTATTATATATGTGTTTTTTTAGGTAATTAAAATTTATTTTAAATGTTCATAAGGACTATTATTCACAAATGATACAATTTGGTCTACAAATAATTTTGCACGCAACTGAAATTGGTCATCATCAAGATATAATGTACCATCGTCAAGTTTACTGTAGTCTGAGTCATGTGTAGCAATTTGTGTAGGCACAGCGATACCTAATAAACTGCGCACAATAACACGTAAATGTGATAATGGTTCTGAACTTACGATACCTCCGCTATTACCGATTAATCCTACTGGTTTCATTTTGACATAATCCATATTGATATGATCTAATGCATTTTTTAAGATGCCAGAATATGAACCATGATAATTAGGAGTTCCAAGTACTAAGAAGTCTGCTGCTATTACTTTTTCTTGAAAATCTTTAATATTGATTTTAATTTCATCGATAGACGGCGTTGTCCCAGAAAAGTCTAATTGATTCAATGGGCGTTCTGCTAAATCATAAATATCAACATCTAAATCATGTGTATCAAACTGTCCCACTAAATATTTAGCTAACGCATTTGTATGTGAACCAACTTTGGCACTACCAACAATTATAAGTCCTTTCATTTCTACTATACACCTCTTAATATTAATTATTTTCTTCTTTCAATAACTTCATTATGGCTTTTCCAACACCACTATTTTCATTTGTGTCCGTTACATATTTAGCAACTGCTTTAACTTCAGGCATAGCGTTTTCTACTGCAACAGGATAACCAACACGCTCTAGCATTGATACGTCATTCAAGTTATCGCCTAAAGCCATAACGTCTTTTAAATCAATATTTAATTGATTAGCAATAGACTCTAACGCGATTCCTTTTTGCGCGTCAGAATGTGTAATCTCAAGATTTCCGCGTGAAGATGATGAAATGGCTAAACTTGGAATAGCTGAAAGTTCTACTCCAATGGCATTAATTTTCTCTAAATCCGGATTAAAAGCTAACACTTTCATGATTAATTCGCCCGGGATATCTTCAATTTCTTCATAACTATTTACAACTTTTAATGTCCCATTATTTATGCGCTTTTGAATACCTTGTTTAATCTTTTCAACATCCGCTTCTTGTCCTGCTTGTTTAGCAATATCTAAGTAAATATCTAAATCTTTGGTTGGATCTTCTGTATAAATCCCTCTATTAGTATAAATTTGATAATATACGTCATTTTTATCTAGAATTGATTTAATGCGTTCCACTAATTCATGATTTAAATTAGACGTATTCATAATATTAAATGATTCATCACGTACTTCTGCACCATTTAAACAAATATATGGTACGCTTAAATCTGTCTCAGCTACAGGTGTATTTGCCTCATAAAATGCACGACCTGTCGCAATGGCAACTGTTATCCCTTGTGATTGTGCATATTTTATTGCATCAACATTTTCTTGAGAAATTTCATGTGCAGCATTTAACAATGTGCCATCCATATCTGTTGCTATTAATTTAATCATACAGTTACCTCGTTTCATTCTCTTAATTAATTGCTATTTATCTTTAAAAAAACATCTTAAAGTTAAAATTTAAAATCTCAACTTGAACACTTAATTCACGTGTATTATTTTAACAAATATAGCTCAATTTGTACGCTTACATGTTCCCTTTAGACTTCTTTAATCGTAGCTCACGGAAGAAGTTTCGTAATAAATCACCACATTCTTGCTCAAGTACGCCTTTAATAACTTCAGCTCTATGATTAAATCGAGATTCTTCTAATAGATTCATCAAGCTACCACTACATCCACCTTTAGGATCAGTGGCGCCGTATACCACTTTAGGAATTCTACTCATCACAATGGCACCGGCACACATGACGCACGGTTCAAGTGTCACATATAATTTGCATTCTTCTAAACGCCAACTTCCAACTACTTTTGAAGCACGTTCAATAGCGATATGTTCTGCGTGAGCCGTAGGAAGCTGCGCAGTTTCTCTTAAGTTATGTGCGCTTGCTATGACTTCATTGTTTTTAACTATGATTGCGCCTATAGGAACTTCTCCAAGTTTTTGAGCTTTTTTAGCTTCTTCAATCGCTAATTTCATGTAATATTCATCATTTGCCATGTGTGTTATACCTCACTTATGATACAATACTCATTGTCTATTTTAACATTTGGAGATGTGATTATGAACAAACCATTTATCGCAATTGAGGGGCCAATTGGTGTAGGTAAATCTTCCCTAACTCATAAGCTTAGCCAGACATTAAATTACTATGAAGAAAAAGAAATAATTGATGAAAATCCATTTTTATCTGACTTCTACGATGATATTTCTAAATGGAGTTTTCAAACAGAAATGTTTTTCCTCTGTAATCGATATAAACAGGCAAAAGATATCGCTAAAATGACTCAAGGTGTTGTTAGCGATTATCATATTTATAAAAATAAAATTTTCGCTCGTAACACGTTGAGTAATAATGAATTTGATAAATTTGATCGCATTTTCGATATTTTAACTGAAGATCTTGAAATGCCTAACATGATTATTTTCTTAGATGCTGATTTGGATGTTCTGAAACAAAGAATAGCTCAACGTAATCGTAGTTTTGAACATCATATTGAGGATGACTATTTATTGAATCTCAAAGAAGATTATTTAACATTTTATAATGCCATGAAAAGTGAAGGCGCGAATGTCGTCTTAATTAATACAAGTGAAATTGATTTTGTTAAAAATGACTCAGATTATCAATCAATTTTAGAAAAAATAAGACCTATGATAGGAGCAATTGAACATGAATAATTATAAAGTACCTCAAAACGCAATAATCACCATTGCTGGTACCGTTGGTGTTGGGAAATCGACATTGACACAGGCTTTAGCTGACAAATTGAATTTTAAAACCTCTTTTGAAAATGTTGATCATAATCCTTATCTAGATAAATTTTATGATGACTTTGAACGTTGGAGTTTCCACTTACAAATCTACTTTTTAGCAGAACGTTTTAAAGAACAAAAACGTATGTTTGAATATGGTGGTGGATTCATTCAAGATCGCTCTATTTATGAAGATGTTGATATTTTCGCGAAAATGCATGAAGAACAAGGTACTATGAATGAAGATGATTTTAAAACATATTCTGAGTTGTTCAATGCAATGGTAATGACACCTTACTTCCCTAAACCTGATGTATTAATTTATCTTGAGTGCGACTACAATGAAGTAATTGAGCGTATCAAAGCACGTGGTCGTGATATGGAAATTAATACGGATCCTGAGTATTGGCAAAAGTTATTCAAACGTTATGATGACTGGATAAATAACTTTAATGCCTGTCCGGTCGTGCGCGTTAACATAAACGAATATGATATTCATGAAAACCTAGACTCTTTAGACCCAATTATTGATAAAATTGCTCATGTAATTAATACTTATCGCAAGGTAGATAATCGTTAACATAAAACAAACGCTACACATTTCAAACTCATTGTGTAGCGTTTTTACATTTTTTACCTTATTTGTTTTCAATATATTGTTTTAAGACTTCGGGCACACTCACAGCTGTCTCTATTATCACATCAGCATCTACTAACTCTTCTTTTTTAGCTATACCAGTAAGCACACCAATTGCTAAACCTAATTCAGCATTAACCTTTGTTTTCATGTCGTTATTAGTATCTCCTACTATAACTACATCTTCAGGTTTGACATCATAAGAATCAAACAGTGGATTTAATACTGCTGGATTTGGCTTTTCCGCTGCATGTGATTCTGTAGAGATAACTAAGTCGAAAGCGTCTTTAGAATTGGTATCTTCAAGAAATTGCAATACTCCTTTTCGTGAATCACTTGTAACAATTCCAATTTTATAGCCGTCTTTTTTTAAAGATTGAATCATATCATACACACCATCAATCCAGTTGTTCTCTGGCACACGTGTATCAACAAGTTCCTGGCTCGTATTACGTGTCCAAGTTGAGACATCTTTACCAACAACGTTATTAAAAGCTTTAATCATTTCATCTAGTGACCCTGAACCCATTACAGAATCAGGAACGATTGCATTATCAAGAACACCTAATTGTCGATGTGCAACTTCTTTATTAGCTACTGGGAATTCATCTAAAAGACTATCCACTAATCTTATACCAATTTTCTCCCAACTCTTATCAAATTCTATTAAAGTCCCGTCTTTATCAAATAATATCCATTCCATTTTCATAACACTCCTGTGAATTATGATTATTAACTCTTCTATTGTAATACAAATTTTTATTTTATACTCAATAGAATGATTTAATATTCCATCTACCAATTATTCAGTATATGTATCTGTTAGGCGTTTATCTTGATATATAACCATACCAGTTTTCAATTTTTTAAATCCAGCCTTTTGATAAAATTCTAAATTATCGATAGTTGAGATTAAATGGATACATGAAAGTGACCCTATTTCCTTAAGAATGTGTTTAAGCATATGCATACCAATTTGATTATTTTGAAAATCTTTATTAACAACTAAGTCATAAATAGCTGCATTGAATACACCATCTGATAATGCTCTAGCAAAACCAATGACTTTATTATCATAAATTGCTAAGACTACGTGCGTACTATTCTCGAAAATTTTTCGTATCTTATCTTTATCATGTTTTAACCAACCAACTGATTGATATGTTTCGTAAATTGAATCAATATAGCTTTCATCGAAATAAGTAATTAGTTTAAATTTCATTCAACCCCCCCAATCATCTTTATATTTTATTATACAAACTTATTTAATATCTTTTAAGTTTCAAAAATACGCGAACCAATACCGTTTCATTTATCATTTGCCTACGTTGATTTAATTGAGCGAAATTTATGATTGTGTAATTTAAAAACCGATATAAATAATTCACCCCGAAAATTAGATTTTTAATCTGACACCGGGGTGATTTTTCATTATAAAAATAATTATTTAGGTTCACCGTGTACTAAAATGCTACTAATAAAGTCAATCGCTTTTTTTATGAAACCGAATACGTCTGTCATTTGATTCCACTCCTTCATTAATATTTAAATTACACTTTTATTGTAAGCACCTGAGGATAAATTTGGCGTTTATTGCGTAATTGCCCATTAACGATGCGTATTTGTATGTTTATATATTTCAATTTATATTGTTTTGCATAGAAAGCAATTCTTGTACGTAACTTTCCTTCACCTCGTAAACAACAGGATTACTTTTTAACTTAATTAATTTGCTTTCATATTTTTTTATTACCTCATTAACTTTATTTCTTGAATATCCTGCGATATCTTTGACTCCTTTAATAGTAATTCTAGAATATTTACTTCCAAAAATTTTATCTTGAAGTAATATAAAGAGAACATCTGAATCATATTTATTCAATTCTTGTTGATCAAGTGCCATTGCAAGTCTTTTAATGTTTTCTGTATTATTTTCAAACGTTTCTATCTATTTCTAATAATAAATCAGCAATCTTATATTTAAACCTTCGCAATAAAACAAAAAAACTAGAAACCTCGATTCCTCAGGATTTCTAGTTCTTTAAACTTACCTTATTTATATTCTGGGACAACTACACGCCAACCATGCGTATCTTCTAATTTACCACTTTGGATACCAGTATATGTGTCGTATAATTTTTTAGTGATTTCTCCTGGCTCGTTATTGTTAATAACGATTTCTCTATCTTCATACTTTAATGTACCGACTGGAGAAATAACTGCTGCTGTACCTGAACCGAATACTTCAGTTAATTCACCTTTGTCGTAAGCTTCGAATAATTCATCGATTGACACTTTACGTTCTTCAACCTCATAGCCTAACTCTTTAGCTAATTCAATGATTGATTTACGTGTAATACCTGGTAAGATACTTCCATTTAAAGCAGGTGTAACTAATTTATCATTTTCAACGAAGAAGATGTTCATACTACCAACTTCTTCAACATATTTTTGTTCTACACCGTCTAACCATAATACTTGATCATAGCCTAAATTATTAGCATTTGTTTGTGCTAATAAGCTTGCAGCATAGTTACCTGCTACTTTAGCGAATCCTACACCACCGCGTACGGCACGAACATATTCATCTTCAACGTAAATTTTAGTTGTTTTTAAAGTGTCTCCGCCATAATATGCGCCTGATGGAGATAAAATAATTAATAATTTGTATTGATGAGATGCCCTTACTCCTAAAATGCCTTCAGTCGCAAATACAAACGGACGGATATATAATGATTGTCCTTCTCCCTCAGGTACCCAATCACGTTCAACGTCTACTAATTGTTTTAAACCTTCTAGTAATAATTCTTCATCTACTTTAGGCATTTCTAATCGTGCTAATGAATCATTAATACGTTTGAAGTTTTGGTCTGGTCTAAATAATACAACTTCTCCTTCATGTTTGTATGCTTTTAAACCTTCAAATACCGCTTGTCCATAGTGAAGACCTTGTGCAGCTGGTGAAACTTCAAATGGTGCGTAAGGAACAATTTTTAAATCATGCCAACCTTTATCTACATCATAATCAAAACTTAACATATAATCTGTAAAGTATTGACCGAATCCTAAATTACCTTCTGGTTTTTCTTTAAGCGAGTCGCGTTGTTCAAATTTAACTTTTTCTGACATGATGAAAGCCTCCTAAATAAATCTTAGTTAGTAATAGTATATTAAATTATAGCAATCTCGTAATGTTGATTCAATGAATTTTCTAAAAATTCAAACTAAACACTAATTGTAAACCCTTTCTTTAAAAATAACATACTTTAGTAAATTTTTAATGGCCGTTAATAACTAATTTCGGATAAAAAAGAAAACCTCAAACATTTCGTCTGAGGTTCTGTGTTATATGACTTGTATGACAGTCAAACTTTATTTATTTTGTTCTTTTTCTTCAATTGCTTTTAACATTAATTCAGTCATACCAGCTAAATCGTATTTAGGGTTAAAGCCCCACTCTTTACGAGAATAACTTGTATCAATATTATCTGGCCAGCTATCAGCAATTGCTTGACGTACTGGATCTACTTCATAATCTAATGCGAAGTCAGGATAATGCTTTTGGATTTCAGCTTTAATTTGCTCAGGTTCAAAACTCATAGCACTTAAGTTATAGCCATTACGTGTTACAAGTTTGTCGCTATCTGCTTCCATTAATTTAATAATTGCATCAATTGCATCATCCATATACATCATATCCATATATGTGTCTTTAGCAATATAGCTTGTGTAACGACCTTTTCTAACCGCTTCAAAATAAATTTCAACAGCATAATCAGTAGTACCGCCACCTGGTTCTTTAACATGAGAGATAAGTCCTGGGAATCTCACACTACGCGTATCGACACCAAATTTTGTGAAATAGTATTGGCATAATAACTCACCAGCAACTTTGTTCACACCATACATTGTAGTAGGTTGTTGAATTGTATTTTGTGGTGTATCTTTCTTAGGCGTTGAATCACCAAATGCACCAATTGAACTTGGTGTGAAGAAATGTAATTCATACGTTCTAGCTGTTTCTAATGCGTTCATTAGACCGCCCATATTTAAATCCCATGCTAATAAAGGATTTTTCTCTGCAGTCGCTGATAATAATGCAGCCATATGCATTAACGTATCTGCTTTAAAGTTCTCAACGATTGCCATCATAGCTTCACGATTTGTAACATCTAATACTTCAAACGGACCATTGTTAACTGGTGAATCTTCTTCCGGCTCTCTAATATCCGTAGCTAATACATTGTCATTTCCGTAAATTTCTCTGCATTTTAATACCAACTCAGTACCAATTTGACCAAGTGCTCCTGTAATTACAATTCTTTCCATAAATAAAAAACTCCCTTTGTGTGTTTACCACGAATGATTGTCCTTTTAAGGTGTACATAATCCCTGTTTACATGCTTATTATAATATAAAAGCGCTTTCTTGTATACTCACAAAGTACACTCTTTTAAATTCACTTTATTTTTGAAAAGTCAGAGATACATACTCTTCATAACGTTATATTTATTAATTGTTTTTAAAATTATTGTAAATAATTTAATGAGTAAGCTTAAGGCTTTGCGACTTATGCTAATATGAGAATGTAAATTTCATCTAATAAAGGAGGCAAATATGAAGCGATATCTTATTCCACTTTTAGTTTTATGTTTTATCGTATTTGGTATTACCACTGGTACCTCTTATGCAGCTGAATCACAGGCAACACAAGCTACTAACACAACAGCTACCGCAGAAGTACCACAATCTGCTTCAAAAGAAGCATCATCAGCTAACATTGAATCTACTAATAAACCTTTATCTCTTGAGTCAAACAACGTTTCACATAATTACCAAGCCACACCTTCGTCTGAAACAACTTCATATCTTAATTTTGAAATGTCTACAACACAAAACACTACTTCAGAGAAGCATAATAATTCATCTCAAGGTTCTGCCTTTTCACAAGAAAAAGCTACACCTGAACCTGCTTCAAACGAAAATAATACATCGCAATCCCATGATACGGAGGTGAAACCTTCTCCTTCGACGTCGGAGCAAAGCAAGTCTACGCAAGTAGAAACTACAAAAGAATCTACTTCCACTAAAGTTAAACAAACACCTCAAGAATCAACTCAACAACAGCAAAAGCGTAATGTTCCAGAATCACAACAATCTACACCTGCTTCAAAAAATAGCAATACTACATCAGAACAAGCAGCACCGAAATCTCAACATGTGACTGTCAACAAAAGAATGGCAACTACTTCTGACAACACAAATGAACATACAATTTTACATACAAATGATATTCATGGCCGATTTGTAGAGGATGATGGGAGAGTCATCGGTATGGCTAAAGTAAAAGGTCTTAAAGACAAATATAATCCGGATTTAATGGTGGATTCAGGAGATGCTTTTCAAGGTTTACCTGTTTCTAACAATTCAAAGGGAGAAGAAATGTCCAAAGCTATGAATAGTGTTGGCTATGATGCAATGACTGTCGGAAACCATGAATTTGACTTTGGTTATGATCAATTACTTAAATTGCAGAAACAATTAAACTTCCCTATTGTTTCTTCTAATATCTACAAAAATGGTAAACGCGTATTTGATTCTTCAACTACAGTAACTAAAAACAATGTCCGTTATGGTATTGTAGGTGTCACGACACCTGAAACAAAAACTAAAACATCGCCTACTGCTGTTGAAGGTGTTGAATTTAAAGACCCATTAACTAGTGTCAAACAAGCCATGAATGAGATTAAAAACAATGTCGATGTATTCGTTATCTTATCGCACTTAGGTGTAGATAAATCGACGCAAAAAACTTGGCGTGGTGATTATTTAATTGATCAACTTACGAAAGACGGTTCATTTAAACAACCTATCTTCGTATTAGATGGTCACTCACATACCGTGATTGATAACGGTGAACATTATGGTACCAATAATCTACTCGCTCAAACTGGTACTGCACTAGCAAATGTAGGACGTGTGGATTTTACTTTTCAAAATCAAAAAGCGTCTGATATCAAAGCATCATTAATCAATGTAGCGGACGCCAAAGATATCACACCTGACTCACAAATTGATGCACAAACTAAAAAGGCAAATGACGACTTCTTAAAAGAAACATCAACAATTGTTATACCTAATAATACAGTGACGTTAAATGGTGAACGTGCTCAAGCGCGCACGCAAGAAACAAACCTAGGTAACCTAATTACGGATGCTATGGAAGCATATGCCTCTAAGAATTTCTCACATCAACCTGATTTCGCAATCACTAACGGTGGTGGTATTCGAGCTTCAATTGAAAAAGGTGAGGTTACTGAAAATGACATCATAACAGTGTTACCATTCGGTAATTTAATTTCTCAAATTCAAGTAAAAGGTTCAGATATTGAAAAAGCATTTGAACACAGTTTAAGTGCTGATACTGAAACTCATGACGGTAAGAAGGTCTTAGGTGCAAATGGAGGATTCTTACAAGTATCTGACTCACTTAGAGTGTATTATGATATCAATAAAGCATCTGGCCAACGCATTAATGCAATCAAGGTACTGAATAAAGAGAATGGAGAATATGAAGATCTAGATCCTAACCGTACTTACTATGTAACTACCAATGACTTCACAGCTAATCAAGGAGATGGCTATGATATGTTTGGTGGACAACGTGAGGAAGGCATTTCTTTAGATGCAGTTGTCGCTCAATATATTAAGAATACAGATTTAAATCAATACAATACCGAAGAACCTGTACGTATCATTAATGGTCTACCGGAAAGTAATGAACAACCAAATACTGGTAAAGAAGATAATGATAATAATCATTCAACTAATGGACAAGATGGCCAACAACAAACACCAGATTCAAACAATGATGACAAAGACAATACTGGTCATATTAATGATAATGATGACAATACTAAAGACGATAAACAAGCTGATTCTTCTAATAAAGATAATGTCATTGAATTCCCTAATAAAGACCATCAAAAAGATAATGACAACGTAATTGAAATCCCAGCTAACAATAATCAAACTCATAATAGCACTGATGATAATATTGTCATTCCAAGCGTTACCGACAAGATGCATACTAACAACATAAAAGGAAATGCAATCGAACATCACCCTACTTCAAACTTAGTGAGTATTTCTAATAACAACAAAGGAACACGAGACCAATTAACTGGTAATGCAAGTCATTCACAACATTGTAAAGATGTCATTAAATTCCCAGTTCAAATGAATCCTAAAGATAATTTTTATAATGAGACACTAATAACTACTAATAGTGATGCTTCTAAAAATTCAAATCTTATGTTTACACAACAACATGACGCAATCACATCATTACCAAATACAGGTTTGAAAGATGGCAGTTTAGAACATGGTATCGCTATTATATTAGTAGTAGCAGGAACAGGATTAATTTACATCCGAACTCGTAAAAAATCAGCATAATTTCAAATTTAAAACCGTGTAGATGACAGTTAACAATATGTCATTTACACGGTTTATTCATAATTTTGAAAATGTGTAGATACACACAGTAAGTTCTTTAATGTGAATACTTTAATTTTTAGTGGCCCGGCAGTCTATTTATTTAAAATTACATACTTACACTCGCAATTTCCTCACAATATTAAAGCTACTTCAGCATTATACTTCTTTATTTGCTACTGCTTTTTTATAGAAATAATTAGCAACAACGATATCTACAATTGCTAACCCTACTGATTTAAATAGCGTTACTTCCTTATCATCTTCACGCCCTGAAACTTTACCGGCTACGATGTCCCCTAGTTCACCATGTAATGAATCTTTCATTATAATTCCTTCTTCTTGAGGTACCTTTAAATCACCAGTTTCTTCCATCGCTGCTTCTACTGATTCAACAACAATTTTATTCGCTACTAACATAGACTCTGATGGTAATTCCTGCATATCTGGTTTAAATGAGCCTACTGCGTTTAAATGAACGCCGGGATGTAATGAATGTGAATATACCGGATGATTAGAATTTGTCGCAGTTACAACAACATCAGCCTCTTCCATCGCATCATCCGCTTCTTCAAAGACTTTTGTCGATACATTATAATTATTAGCTACTTCTTGAGCTAAACGTTCTGCATTTTCCTTAGTACGACTCGAAAAGTGAATTGTATCGATATTTCTAACTGCCATTACTGCAGCAATTAGTCCTTGTGCTTGATCACCAGAACCAATAACACATAGTGTTTTAGCATCTTCACGTGCCAAGTATTTAGTTGCTACTCCAGAGATAGCACCTGTACGAATCTTAGTTAAATAACTACCATCTAATACAGCTAATGTTTCCCCAGTTTCATAATCACTTAATAACACTGATCCTGTAATTGTCTTTTTGCCTTTTTTAGGATTATCTGGCGCAAATGTAACTGTTTTAATACCAACCACTTTAAGATCATCAGATAATGCTGGCATAACTAAATATCTATTACCTTCATTAAACGGTAAGACATACCTTAACGGTGTGTCTGTCTTCCCTCCTGAAAATGCCTTTAATGAATTCGCAACTTCATCAATAACTTCTTTCATGTCTAATAATGATTGCTGGTCTTGTTCATTCAAAACTAACATGTCTGATACCTCCACTTTATATTTAATATCTATTTATCTTTTACCCGTCAAAACACCAAATTGTCATTGTTAAATGGCATTATCAATACCATTATTTCAAAAATATGTATATGTTAAGTTAATTTGATTAAAGTATTAATTTAGTATTGTGCTTATATGTTAATGGTGCTATCTTATTACTATAAATAAAAGGCTTGCACAGAAGTGTAGCCTTGAGATTTCATGCTTATTATGAAACTATTTATAAACTTTTGACGCCTAGAGTGGCACGACGAAATCGTTGGGCTACTCTAATTTGCATTATTCATTAATCTTTTAAATTTTTTAGCTAGATTTCACTCTTAAATGTACTAAAAATTTTGATGTGCTTGATTTAAGTGTCTTTTCAGTTGAGTTAGCTTCTGCAAATGTACTCTGAATGATTAAAATATTATATTCGGCCCATCCTCTTTTTCACATTTCAATCCACGAAACCCTCATCATAATAAGTAGCCTTATTATTTAAAAACGCATTCAAACTATGATGATAATAGATTAACTTTTCATCAGCTTCTGGAATCGAGAACCAACCTAATGTCGAAATTTCATCTTTCATTTGTATGTCTGTTGTATAATCTTGAACCTGTGCTTTGAACATGAAAAAAAGTGTATGAACATTCATTTGTGTCGATTTACCCTCATTAACACTTACTATGTCGTTAACTTCAACTAATAATCCTGTTTCTTCTCTAACTTCCCGATTTAGCGCTTCAACTAAAGTTTCACCGTATTCAACTTTGCCACCTGGTAATGACCATCCGCCACCATCCGTATTATGAACTAATAACACGTTCCCCTCTTCATTTTGTATCAATGCATATACTACTTTTAAATCCTTCATTCATCTAACCTTCATTCATTAGGAATTTCAAATCGACTGACCAAATTTCCATTCTTTTTAACGTAAGATTCAATTTCATAACCACCACTATGTTTGATCACTTTTTGAGAGGCAACGTTTTTGGGATTTGTAGTCATTAACACTTTATCTACGCCTATTTCTTTTAGAAAAGCTTTAGCCTCTTTCAGCATCAACGAAGCAATACCTTGTCCTCTACGTGACCTACACACTCCGTAACCTACATGACCACCTATATTTACTAAGCGTTGATTCAAGTAATGACGAATATCGACTGCACCAACAATCACCTCATTCTCGAAACAAAATAATGTTGTCGTCGGTACCCAGCCGTCATCAACTTCAGTACTATTTAGATGGTCTACCATACTCTCAAATGATTCATACCTTGACATGTCTGTGTTTGAAGGCACTATTGGTTCATCATTCACATACCATTCTTGGAGGTACTTCGTTAAAGCATCTTTATCTGCATAACTCAATTGTCTTAAACGTAACACGAGTATCCCTCCTTCTGCACTATAAGCTTATATTGTTTTAGTTTCTCATTTCATATTTTAAAATTATTTGTTATAAATCAATTTTACCAAAATACTAATCTGTTCCTCACATAAAAACAAAGCATAAATTTCAAAATCAGCTTTTTGTCACAATAAAAAGACTGGGACAATGAATATCATCCCAGTCTAAAAATTCTATCTTCTATTTTAATTTATTTAATAGTACCTAATTCTTTACCAACTTTTTCATAAGCAGCAATTGCTTTATCTAACATTTCTTTTGTATGTGCTGCTATAGGCATGTTTCTTACACGACCTGTACCACGAGGTACTGTTGGGAATACGATAGATTTTACATACACGCCTTCATCTTTAAGACGTTTACTAAATTCTTGAGTTTCTTTTTCATCACCAATAATAACTGGTGTAATTGGTGTTTCTGATTCACCAGTATTGAATCCAAGTTTTTCTAAGCCATCTTTTAAATATTTAGCGTTATCCCATAATTGATCGTGTAATTCAGTAGAAGCCATTAATTTTTTCACAGCTTCTGTAATTGCTTTTGTATCTCCAGGTGCTAAAGAAGTTGAGAATAAGAATGGACGTGATTGAGCTTTTAACCAATCAATTAATTCTTTAGTTCCTGCTACGTAACCGCCAACTACACCGATAGCTTTAGAAAGTGTACCGATTTGGAAATCAATTTTATCTTGTAGGCCAAAATGTTTAACCGTACCTGCACCTTTACCCATAACGCCTGAACCATGTGCATCATCAACATAAGTAATTAAACCGAATTCTTCAGCAATTTCAACGATTTCTGGTAATTTAGCAACATCTCCATCCATACTGAATACACCATCAGTAATGTACATTACTTTATTATATTGACCAGATTCTACAGCTTCTTTTGCTTTAGCTCTTAAGTCATCCATATCAGAGTGGTTAACACGGATGATTTTAGCTTTAGATAGACGACAACCATCAATAATTGAAGCATGGTTTAATTCATCTGAAAGAATCGCATCGTTTTTGTTCATTACTGCTGAAATAGCTGCCATGTTACAGTTGAAACCTGATTGATAAGCGATAGCTGCTTCAGTACCTTTGAATTTAGCTAAAGTCTCTTCTAATTCATCGTGTAGGTCTAATGTACCGTTGATTGAACGTACGGCACCAGCACCAACACCGTGTGAATCGATAGCATGTTTAGCAGCAGATTTTAAATCTTCATTAGTTGCTAGTCCTAAGTAGTTGTTTGATGATAAGTTAATATATTGTTTCCCATTGATTGTGATTTCTGGACCATTAGCACCTTCGATAGAATCGATTTCGTTATATAACCCATTATCTTTTAAATATTGAATATTTTCTTCTAAGAAATTGTGTAGTGATTGAACCATATTCATATCCCCTTTGTATTTTTATATCAACATAATCATAACTGATTTTCCTTCAACATGAAAGCACTATCATTCCAATAAATTCAATATATTGCATATTCTTCACCTCATGTACAATTGTTCATACAACATGTAATTTTCACTTCATTTTTCAAAAAATAAATAATTAAACTATTGAGTTGTATTAGAATTTGATATACTAAAATTCATAATAATTAGGAAGAAGTGGTTAATGTGTTAGATTGGTTTCAATTAGCCAGTAATAAGGAAAATAGAATGATACAGATGCGCCGATATATGCATCAATATCCTGAACCTTCTTTCGAGGAAACTTGGACGCATAATTATATTCTAAATCAGCTCAGTCATCTTGATTGCGAGATCGAATCACCTATTGGGCGTAATGGTATTAAAGCAACGTTTAAAGGAAAAGAAGATGGCCCTACTGTGGCCTTTCGCGCTGACTTTGATGCTTTGCCGGTACAAGAACTTAACGATGTACCCTATAAATCTAAAAATGATGGATTAATGCATGCATGTGGTCATGACGGACATACAGCAATCCTATTGGGTGTCGCTGAAATTGTGCATGAACACCGTCATTTATTAAAAGGAAATGTGGTCTTTATCTTCCAATATGGTGAGGAAATTATGCCTGGTGGTTCTCAAGAAATGATTGATGATGGTTGCTTAAATGGTGTAGACAAAATTTATGGTACACATTTATGGAGTGGTTATCGTACTGGTACAATATATTCAAGACCTGGTGCTATTATGGCATCACCAGATGAGTTCTCAGTTACAATTAATGGTAAAGGTGGACATGGTGCTAAGCCACATGAAACCATTGACCCTATCGTCATCATGGCAGAGTTTATCCTAAGTGCGCAAAAGATCATCTCTAGAACAATTGATCCTGTAAAAGAAGCCGTGCTCACATTCGGAATGATTCAAGCAGGATCATCGGATAGTGTTATTCCTGATAGTGCCTTTTGTAAAGGAACTGTGCGAACATTCGACACAGAACTTCAAACTCATATACACAATAAAATGGATAAGTTATTACAAGGACTTGCGTTAGCAAACGACATAACTTATGACTTGGAATACATTCGTGGTTATTTACCTGTACATAATCATCTAAATGCATATGAAGTTGTTAAACAAGCAGCGAATGATTTACATTTACGTTTTAATGAATCTGAATTAATGATGATTGGTGAGGATTTCTCTCACTATTTAAAAGTACGTCCAGGTGCTTTTTTCTTAACTGGCTGTGGTAATCCAGACAAAGGCATAACAGCGCCACATCATAACCCTCACTTTGACATCGATGAGTCTGCATTTAAGTATGCAGCTAGTGAGTTTTTAAAAATTTTAGAAATTGAACAAGTATTTTAAAATTGAATAAATTTATTTAGATTCTGTATGTCTATGATTACTTTTATATTGAGTTAATCATAGGCATTTTTTATTATTATTAAAAATGAGATTGAAAAAGCATAATCTGAAAACTAGAAATGAGATTAAAATGTAAATATGACATTTACAAAAATAAAAAAAGACTCCCAATAGGGAGTCTCATTTAGAAATAAGGAATAATTATAATTATTCGAAGATTTCAGTTACAACGCCTGATCCTACAGTACGTCCACCTTCACGGATTGAGAAACGAGTACCGTCTTCAATCGCGATAGGAGCGATTAATTCTACTGTCATTTCAACGTTGTCGCCAGGCATAACCATTTCTGTACCTTCTGGTAAGTTAACAACACCAGTTACGTCAGTAGTACGGAAATAGAATTGTGGACGATAGTTTGTGAAGAATGGAGTGTGACGTCCACCTTCGTCTTTAGATAAAACGTATACGTCTGCTTTGAATTTTGTGTGAGGTGTGATTGAACCTGGAGCAGCTAATACTTGACCACGTTGTACGTCTTCACGAGCAACACCACGTAATAATGCACCGATGTTGTCACCAGCTTCAGCGTAGTCTAATAATTTACGGAACATTTCTACACCAGTAACAGTTGTTTTAGAAGTGTCATGGATACCAATGATTTCAACTTCTTCACCAACTTTAATTTGACCACGTTCAACACGGCCTGTAGCAACAGTACCACGACCAGTGATTGAGAATACGTCCTCAACTGGCATCATGAATGGTTTGTCAGAATCACGTTCTGGAGTTGGAATGTAATCATCAACTGCTTGCATTAATTCTAAGATTTTTTCTTCGTATTGAGCATCGCCTTCTAAAGCTTTTAATGCTGAACCAGCGATTACAGGTACATCGTCACCTGGGAAGTCGTATTCAGATAATAAGTCACGTACTTCCATTTCAACTAATTCTAATAATTCTTCATCGTCAACCATGTCAACTTTGTTTAAGAATACTACTAATGCAGGCACACCAACGTTACGTGATAAAAGAATGTGTTCACGAGTTTGTGGCATTGGACCGTCAGCAGCAGATACTACTAAGATACCGCCGTCCATTTGAGCAGCACCAGTGATCATGTTTTTAACATAGTCAGCGTGTCCTGGGCAGTCAACGTGAGCATAGTGACGTTTGTCAGTTTGATACTCGATGTGTGCAGTATTGATTGTGATACCACGTTCTTTTTCTTCTGGAGCGTTGTCAATCATGTCATATGATTGTGCTACAGTGTCACCATTTTTAGCTAATACAGTTGCGATAGCAGCTGTTAAAGTAGTTTTACCATGGTCAACGTGACCGATAGTACCAATATTGGCATGTTCTTTTGAGCGATCAAATTTTTCTTTTGCCATTATTAAATCTCTCCTATTCTAGTAAAAGTTATTTCAATATTATCTCTCATGATAGTTTCTCACCATCATGAGACATAATGATTGTTAGAATTCATAATTCATTTATAATGCATTTTCAGTAAAAAATCAATTCATAAAGATGTTCACTTAATTAATAAGCTTACGCTGTATTTTACCTAGAAATTCTAGCTAAAACAAGTTTAATTATTCACCTTTATTTTTTTTGATGATATCATCAGCAATTGATTTTGGAACTTCTGCATAGTGATCGAAGTACATAGTGTAAGTACCGCGACCTTGAGTGTTAGAACGTAATGAAGTTGCGTAACCGAACATTTCTGAAAGTGGTACATAAGCGTTAACAACTTGTGCATTACCACGAGGTTCCATACCATCAACACGTCCACGACGAGCTGTTACGTCACCCATGATATCGCCCATGTATTCTTCAGGCATTTCGATTGTTACTTTCATCATTGGTTCTAAGATAACTGGATCACATTTTTTAGCAGCTTCTTTAAGCGCTAATGATGCAGCAATTTTGAAGGCCATTTCAGATGAATCGACATCATGGTATGAACCATCAAATAATTTAGCTTTAACATCGATTAATGGATAACCAGCTAATACACCGTTTTCCATAGCATCTTTAAGACCAGCTTCAACTGATGGAATGTATTCACGAGGAACTACACCACCAACGATAGCGTTTTCGAATTCGAAACCTGCGCCAGTTTCGTTTGGTGTGAATTCAATGTGAACATCACCGTATTGACCACGACCACCAGATTGACGAGAGAATTTACCTTGAACTTGTGCAGATTGCTTGAATGTTTCACGATATGAAACCATTGGCGCACCTACATTACATTCAACGTTGAATTCTTTCTTCATACGGTCAACTAAGATGTCTAAGTGTAACTCACCCATACCACCGATGATAACTTGTCCAGTTTCTTCATCTGTGTGTGCATGGAAAGTAGGGTCTTCTTCTTGTAATTTAACTAAAGCTTGAGTCATTTTATCTTGGTCAGCTTTAGATTTTGGTTCTACTGATAAGTGGATAACTGGTTCAGGGAATTCCATTGATTCTAAGATAATGTCATTCTTTTCACCACATAATGTGTCACCAGTACCTGTATCTTTAAGACCAACTGCAGCAGCGATATCGCCTGAGTAAACAGTGTCGATTTCTTGACGTGAGTTAGCATGCATTTGTAATAAACGACCTACACGTTCACGTTTGTCTTTAGTTGAGTTCTTAATGTAAGAACCTGATGTTAAAGTACCTGAATATACACGGAAGAAAGTTAATTTACCAACGTAAGGGTCAGTCATAACTTTGAATGCTAATGCAGCAAATTCAGCTGAATCGTCTGGTTTAGCAATTACTTCTTCTTCAGGATTTTCAGCACGATGGCCTACGATTGGTTTAACATCTAAAGGTGATGGTAAGTAGTCAATTACTGCGTTAAGCATTAATTGAACACCTTTGTTTTTGAATGCTGTACCGCAAAGTACTGGGTAGAATTCTACGTCAGTAGTTGCTTGACGAATTGCATCTTTTAATTCTGCTACTGAAATTTCTTCATCACCAAGATATTTTTCCATTAATTCATCGTTAGTTTCTGCAACTGCTTCGATTAAATTAGAACGAGCTTCTTCTGCTCTTTCTTTGTGATCTTCAGGAATTTCAATTTCTTCAATTTCAGTACCTAAGTCATTAGTATATTTGTAGCATTTCATTTCTACTAAGTCGATGATAGCTTCAAATTCGTCTTCGGCACCAATTGGTAATTGGATAGGTGCAGCGTTAGCATCTAAACGATCATGTAATGTACTTACAGAATAGTCGAAGTTAGCGCCTAATTTATCCATTTTGTTTACGAATACGATACGAGGTACACCATAAGTTGTAGCTTGACGCCAAACTGTTTCAGTTTGAGGTTCTACACCTGATTGAGCATCAAGTACAGTAACCGCACCATCAAGTACACGTAAAGAACGTTCAACCTCAACAGTGAAGTCTACGTGTCCTGGAGTATCGATAATGTTTACACGGTGGCCATCCCATTGAGCTGTTGTAGCAGCTGATGTGATTGTAATACCACGGTCTTGTTCTTGTTCCATCCAGTCCATTTGTGAAGCACCTTCGTGTGTTTCACCAATTTTGTGGATACGACCTGTATAGTAAAGAATACGTTCAGTCGTAGTTGTTTTACCAGCATCAATGTGAGCCATGATACCGATGTTACGAGTGTTTTTCAAAGAAAAGTCTCTAGCCATTGTTTTTCTCCTTCCAGTAATTACTGAATAAGTACTATTGAATATGGCGATGCCCTAAGCATGAGCCATCTTATTAGGTAAACCAATGTGACGGAACACACTCAGGGTTAAAGCTTTAATCTTACCAACGGTAGTGAGCGAATGCTTTGTTCGCTTCTGCCATTTTGTGAGTGTCCTCACGTTTCTTAACGGCACCACCTGTATTATTAGCAGCATCTAAGATTTCGTTAGCTAAACGATCTTCCATAGTTTTTTCACCACGAAGACGAGCGTAGTTAACTAACCAACGTAACCCTAGTGTAGTACGACGTTCTGGGCGAACTTCAACTGGTACTTGGTAGTTTGAACCACCCACACGACGAGCTTTTACTTCTAATACTGGCATAATGTTATTAATTGCTTCTTCAAATACTTCTAAAGCATCACGACCACTGCGTTGTTCTACAAGGTCAAATGCTGAATAAAGAATTCTTTGTGCTGTTCCGCGTTTACCATCTAACATAATTTTGTTGATCAATTTTGTAACTAATTTAGAGTTATGAATTGGATCTGGTAATACGTCTCTTTTAGGTACTGATCCTTTACGAGGCATAATTAAAATCCTCCCTTCCTATTATAGTATATTATTAAAAATTGAAATTAAAATTTACACAATCTTAAACTTAATTTTTAGGTTTTTTAGTTCCGTATAATGAACGGCCTTGTCTACGTCCGTCAACACCTGAAGTATCAAGTGCACCACGTACGATATGGTAACGCACACCAGGTAAGTCTTTTACACGTCCACCACGTACAAGTACTACACTGTGTTCTTGTAAGTTATGACCGATACCAGGGATGTATGCATTGATTTCAATATTGTTTGATAAACGCACACGTGCATATTTACGTAACGCTGAGTTAGGTTTTTTAGGTGTCATAGTACCTACACGAGTACAAACACCACGTTTTTGAGGTGAATTTAAGTTAGTAAATTGTTTCTTTTTACTATTAAAACCTCTGTTTAAAGCTGGTGAATCTGATTGTTTAGATTTGCTTTGTCTAGGTTTACGTACTAATTGGTTAATAGTTGGCATTGAAATGTCCTCCTCTCTTCACTTTTTAATTCCACACATCCAGGTGGTTCATTTTTAGGTTAAATAAAATTTAGTAAGCAATATACTTACTAATTCTCATTCAATAACGCAACAATTGTCGCATTAACGTTAATACCTACATAACTTCCTAAAGCATGCTTACTTTGAAAATAAGTAATAGGTATATTTTTATGATTGATTAAACTAAATACGTGAGCTAACAAATGTACCTCAACGTCTTGAGCAATAATCAAAGATGCAACTTGATCTCTATTTAACGCTTTAAGCGTTTCTTTAAGACCAACTACATAGTGTTGTTTGTTAAAGCGTGCAACTTTTTCATTAGACATTAAAATATCCTCCAAAGTTCTGCTTGCATCAACCTTTACAATAATAACACTTAAATCAGCATTAAGTCAACATATTTTGCAAACTTTTTACTAATTATAAAAAATAGAGAACGAGAGCGAGACTATCGTCTTAAAAGATTGATAAGTCCCGTCTCGTAGATATTGAAATGAATATGAATTCAGTGTTATTTCATTTATTATTCAATGATTTCTGCTTCTTCAGTTTCAGTAACTAGTGTTTCAGCTTTATCATATTTAACGTCACTATAACGTCTCATACCAGTACCAGCTGGAATTAACTTACCAATAATAACGTTTTCTTTAAGTCCAAGTAAGTCGTCGCGTTTACCTTTGATTGCTGCATCTGTTAGTACACGAGTTGTTTCTTGGAATGATGCTGCTGATAAGAAGCTTTCAGTTTCAAGAGAAGCTTTTGTAATACCAAGCAATACTGGTTTAGCAGTTGCTGGACGTTTACGTTCTTTAAACGCTTCTCTGTTTGCATCTGTGAAGCTATGAATGTCAACCAATGAACCAGGTAATAACTTAGTATCACCAGCTTCGATGATTCTAACTTTACGTAACATTTGTCTTACCATTACTTCAACGTGTTTGTCGTCAATTTCTACACCTTGCATACGATAAACTTTTTGAACTTCTTTAAGTAAGTAGCTTTCAGTCGCATTTAAACCAGCAACAGCTAGGAAGTTCTTAGGTTCGATTGAACCTTCAGTTAATACTTCACCACGTTCAACTGATTGACCGACTTCTACTTTTAATCTAGAAGTACCTGAAGCTAAGTAAGATCTTGTTTCATTAGCACCTTTAACAACAATTTCTTGTTGGCGATCTTTTGCTAATTTAATATCTTCAACGACACCTTCAATTTCAGTAATCACAGCTTGACCTTTTGGATTACGTGCTTCGAAGATCTCTTGGATACGTGGAAGACCTTGAGTGATATCGCTACCTGCTACACCACCTGTATGGAATGTACGCATTGTAAGTTGGGTACCAGGTTCACCGATTGATTGGGCAGCGATTGTACCAACTGCTTCACCCACTTCAACTTTTTCACCAGTAGCAAGGTTCTTACCGTAACATTTTTCACATACACCGTGACGTGTGTTACATGTAAATGCTGAGCGGATGTACATTTGTTCAATACCGGCATCAGTGATTTTCTTAGCGATTTCAGCAGTGATTAATTCGTCTGGACGGATGATGATTTCATCAGTTTCAGGATGACGAATTGTTTCTTTAGAATAACGTCCTTCAATACGTTCGATGAATGGTTCGATCATTTCTGTACCTTCTTTGATATCAGAAACTAGTAAGCCGCGGTCTGTGCCACAGTCTTCTTCACGAACAATAACGTCTTGAGCAACGTCAACAAGACGACGAGTAAGATAACCAGAGTCAGCTGTTTTAAGGGCTGTATCGGCAAGACCTTTACGCGCACCGTGTGTAGAGATGAAGTATTCTAACACTGTTAAACCTTCACGGAATGAAGATGTGATTGGTAACTCAATAATTTTACCTGATGGTGCGGCCATTAAACCACGCATACCAGCTAATTGTGTAAAGTTAGATGCGTTACCACGTGCACCAGAATCACTCATCATGAAGATTGGGTTTGTTTTCTCAAGAGATTGCATTAATTCGCCTTGAATTTGATCTTTGGCATCTGTCCAAATTTCAACAACGGCATTATAACGTTCATCTTCAGTAATTAAACCACGATTAAATTGTTTAGATACACGTTCTACTAATTTTTCGTGCTCATCTAAAATGTCTTGTTTATCTGGAAGTACAACAATATCTGCTACACCAACAGTGATTCCAGCTTTAGATGAGAATTTGAAACCTAAATCTTTCATACGATCAAGCATCATAGATGTATCAGTGATACTGAATCTATTGAACACTTCGGCAATAATATTACCTAAGAATTTTTTATTGAACGGTTCAATAAGTTCTTGTTCTTCAAAGTATGCTTTAAGTCCACCTTCACCTAATTGAGTTGGATCAATAAAGTATTTGTCAGGTGTTTTACCTTCAAGATTTGTTTGACTAGGTTCATTGATGAATGCGAATGAATCAGGAATGATTTCATTGAAAATTATTTTACCTACTGAAGTAGCTAAAATTTTGTTGTTTTGAGCTTCTGTGAATGTAGGGTTGTTAAATGATTTCGCATGTACACCAATACGAGTGTGTAAATGAACATAGCCATTTGCATAAGCTTTAAGCACTTCGTTTGTATCATTAAAGATAGTACCAGTGTTCACTGCATCTTTACGTTCTAATGTTAAGTAATAGTTACCTAATACCATATCTTGTGATGGTGTTACGACAGGTTTACCATCTTTAGGGTTCAAGATGTTTTGAGCAGCTAACATTAACATACGTGCTTCAGCTTGTGCTTCTTTAGATAAAGGAACATGAACGGCCATTTGGTCACCGTCAAAGTCCGCGTTGTAAGCTGTTGTTACAAGTGGGTGTAGACGGATAGCACGACCTTCAACTAATGTAGGTTCGAATGCTTGGATACCTAATCTGTGAAGTGTAGGTGCACGGTTAAGTAATACAGGGTGTTCTCTAATTACATCTTCCAATACGTCCCATACTTCATCGTCCATACGCTCAATTTTACTTTTAGCATTTTTGATGTTAGTAGCAATTTCACGTTGAACTAATTCCTTCATTACGAATGGCTTGAACAATTCAAGCGCCATTTCTTTAGGTAATCCACATTGATACATTTTTAAGCTTGGACCAACAGCGATAACTGAACGACCTGAATAGTCAACGCGTTTACCAAGTAAGTTTTGACGGAAACGACCTTGTTTACCTTTCAACATATGTGAAAGTGATTTCAATGGTCTGTTACCTGGACCAGTAACTGGACGACCACGACGACCGTTATCAATTAAAGCATCAACTGCTTCTTGCAACATACGTTTTTCGTTTTGAACGATGATGCCAGGAGCACCTAAGTCTAATAAACGTTTTAAACGATTATTACGGTTAATAACACGACGGTATAAATCATTTAAATCACTTGTTGCGAAACGTCCACCATCTAACTGAACCATTGGACGGATTTCAGGTGGAATAATTGGAAGTACGTCTAAAATCATCCACGCTGGATTATTACCAGAGTTTCTGAATGATTCAACAACTTCTAAACGTTTAATCGCACGTGTCAATCTTTGACCAGTTGCAGATTCTAATTCGTCACGTAATGATTTTAATTCTTCGTCTAAGTTAATTTCTTCTAATAGGTCTTTAATACCTTCAGCACCCATTTTAGCTACAAATTGACCTGGGTATTTATCATAATATTCTCTGAATTCAGCTTCAGATAATAATGATTTTTTCTCTAAGCCTGTTGGGCCTGGATCTACTACAACATATGAAGCGAAATAAATAACTTCTTCTAATGCTCTAGGAGACATGTCTAATAAAAGACCCATACGACTTGGAATACCTTTGAAATACCAAATATGTGAAACTGGAGCAGCTAATTCAATGTGTCCCATTCTTTCACGACGTACTTTAGATTTAGTTACTTCTACACCACATCTGTCACAAACCATGCCTTTGTAGCGTACACGTTTGTACTTACCACAACTACATTCCCAGTCTTTTGTAGGTCCAAAAATTCTTTCACAGAAAAGACCATCTTTTTCTGGTTTCAATGTACGATAGTTGATTGTTTCTGGTTTTTTTACTTCACCGTATGACCATGAACGGATTTTTTCAGGTGAGGCTAAACCGATTTTCATATAATGGAAATTATTTACATCAATCAAGGAGCCTACCTCCTTCAATTTAGATTAGCTGTGCTATTTGATTGATTTACATCTATTGAAACTAAAACAAGTCATATGATTGTAGGGAAGAAATCAGCACGATTAGCTTATTTTAAGTTGAAATCGAACTGAGTTTCTAATCCCTTACCTTTTATAACTTCAAATTCTAATTAGTCAGTAGTTTCTTTTTGAGTTTCAGGAACATCTTTTTGTTGTAAATCTACTTTGCGCTCAGTTGCATCTTCATCATCAACATCAGCCATTTCGATTTCATTATCTTGTTCATCCATAACTTTGACATCTAAACCTAAACTTTGTAATTCTTTCATCAATACGCGGAATGATTCTGGAACACTTGGTCTAGAGATGTTTTCACCTTTAACGATAGCTTCGTAAGTTTTAACACGTCCTACTGTATCGTCAGATTTGTAAGTTAAGATTTCTTGTAATGTGTAAGCAGCACCATATGCTTCTAATGCCCATACCTCCATCTCACCGAAACGTTGTCCACCGAATTGTGCTTTACCACCAAGTGGTTGTTGTGTAACTAGTGAATATGGACCAGTTGAACGAGCGTGTAATTTATCGTCAACCATGTGTGCAAGTTTAAGCATGTACATAACACCAACAGAAATACGATTATCGAATGGTTCACCAGTTCTACCATCGTATAAGACTGTTTTACCGTCACGAGCCATACCTGCTTCTTCGATTGTTGACCATACATCATCATCGTTCGCACCATCGAATACTGGAGATGCAACATGGATGCCTAAGTTTTTAGCAGCCATACCTAAGTGTAATTCTAATACTTGTCCGATGTTCATACGAGATGGTACACCAAGTGGGTTTAACATGATATCAATTGGACGTCCATCTGGTAAGTAAGGCATATCTTCTTCAGGTACAATCTTAGAGATAACCCCTTTGTTACCATGACGACCACACATTTTGTCCCCAACATGGATTTTACGTTTTTGTACGATGTATACACGTACTAATTGGTTAACGCCTGGAGATAAAGTATCATCGCCTTCTTCACGGTTAAACACTTTAACATCTAGAACGATACCACCAGCTCCGTGAGGTACACGTAATGATGTATCACGTACTTCACGTGCTTTTTCACCGAAGATAGCGTGTAATAATCTTTCTTCAGCTGTTAATTCAGTCACACCTTTAGGCGTTACTTTACCTACTAAGATGTCACCGTCTTTAACTTCAGCACCAACGTAGACAATACCACGATCATCTAAGTTTTTAAGTGCATTTTCTGAAACATTTGGAATATCACGAGTGATTTCTTCAGGTCCTAGTTTAGTATCACGGGCTTCTGATTCATACTCTTCAATATGAATTGAAGTATAAACGTCATCTTTAACTAGACGTTCACTCATAATAACAGCATCCTCATAGTTGTAACCGTCCCAAGTCATGAAACCAACGACAACGTTACGACCTAATGCCATTTCACCTAATTCCATTGATGGTCCGTCAGCTAAAATTTCATTATATTCAACGACATCGCCAACTGAAACAATTGGACGTTGGTTGTAACAAGTACCAGTGTTTGAACGTTTGAATTTAGCTAATGGATAACGATCTAATTCACCTTCATGTTCAGTACCGTTTTCTTCTACTAAACGACGAACTAAGATTTCTTTAGATTCAACATGTTCAACGCGACCTCTATATTTAGCTGTAATTGCAGCGCCTGAATCACGTGCAGCAACATGTTCCATACCTGTACCAACAAATGGTGCTTCTGTGTTCATCAATGGTACTGCTTGACGTTGCATGTTTGCACCCATTAATGCACGGTTAGAGTCATCATTTTCAAGGAAAGGAATACATGCTGTCGCAGCTGAAACTACTTGTTTAGGAGATACGTCCATGTAGTCCATTTTCTCTTTAGCCATAACTGTGTTATTACCACGGAAACGACATACGACTTCATCATCTAAGAAACGACCATTTTCATCTAAGCGAGAGTTCGCTTGAGCAACTACATAGCTATCTTCTTCATCAGCTGTTAAATAGTCGATTTGATCTGTAATAGAGTTAGTGTCTAAGTCTACTTTACGATATGGTGTTTCAATGAAACCAAATTCATTCACACGTGCATAACTTGATAATGAGTTAATCAAACCAATGTTTGGTCCCTCTGGAGTCTCGATTGGACACATACGACCATAGTGAGAGTAGTGAACGTCACGTACTTCCATTTGAGCACGTTCACGTGTTAAACCACCAGGTCCTAATGCAGAAAGACGACGTTTATGCGTTAACTCAGCTAATGGATTGGCTTGGTCCATGAATTGTGATAATTGAGAGCTACCGAAGAACTCTTTAATTGACGCAATAACTGGACGGATATTAATTAATTGTTGTGGTGTGATAGAGTCTGTGTCTTGAATTGACATTCTTTCACGTACAACTCGTTCCATTCTTGATAAGCCGATACGGAATTGGTTTTGTAATAATTCACCAACTGAACGTAAACGACGGTTTCCTAAGTGGTCAATATCATCTGTATAACCAATGCCATTTAACAAGTTAAAGAAATAACTCATTGAAGCAATAATATCTGCTGGTGTAATACATTTAACTTCTGAATCTGGTAATGCATTACCAATTACAGTAGTCGTACGACCTTCTTCATCATTTGGTACGTAAACTTTGATTGATTGAATCTCAACAGGTTCATCAATAACTGTACCTTCTAATTCAAACACTTCACTATTAGCATTTGTTTCTAAAACTTCCATAATTTCGTCTAATTTACGACGGTCTAAAACTGTACCTTCTTCGGCAACAATTTCACCAGTTTCGCTATTAACGATTGGTTCTGCTAATTTTTGGTTAAATAAGCGGTGTTTTAAGTGTAATTTTTTATTAGCTTTGTAACGACCAACACTTGCTAAATCATAACGTTTAGGGTCGAAAAAGCGTGAATAAAGTAAACTTTTCGCATTTTCAACTGTTGGTGGTTCACCAGGACGTAAACGTTCGTATATTTCTAATAATGCTTGCTCAGTATTTTCAGTGCCATCTTTTTCAAGCGTATTACGTAAATATTCACTGTCTCCTAATAAATCAATAATTTCTTGATCATTTGAGAAGCCTAAAGCACGTAATAATACTGTTAATGGTAATTTACGCGTTCTATCAATACGTACATAAACTACATCTTTAGCATCTGTTTCATATTCTAACCATGCACCACGGTTAGGGATAATTGTCGCATCATAGTTTTCACGACCGTTTTTGTCAATTTTTTCATTGAAATAAACGGATGGTGAACGTACTAATTGAGACACGATTACACGTTCTGCACCATTGATTACGAATGTGCCTGTATCTGTCATTAATGGGAAGTCACCCATAAATACTTCTTGTTCTTTAACTTCGCCAGTTTCTTTGATTATTAGACGTACTTTAACACGAAGAGGTGCAGCATAAGTAGCGTCACGGTTTTTTGATTCTTCTAAATCATATTTTGGTTCACCTAATCGATAATCTACAAACTCTAAAGAAAGGTTACCTGTGAAATCTTCAATTGGAGAAATATCACGGAACATTTCTAATAAACCTTCTTTTAGGAACCAGTCGTAAGATTTAGTTTGAATTTCTATTAAGTTTGGTAATTCTAATACTTCTGAAATTCTCGCATAATTTCTACGTTTACGATGTCTTCCATATTGGACAACTTGACCTGCCAAACAGATTCACCCCTCAAATATTGTGTGATGAACCAATACGCGTAAAATCGTATAACAAGACAAAAAGAAAACGGCAACACAGTTGATGACACCATTTTCGATTCTACATTTATTCTTGTTTATCGTACTCTTTTCGCGTAAAAGTACACACTTATTGAACATAAATTTTTACATTTTATAACTATATCAGAATACGACTTTGAAATCAACCTTTTCGGCTTTTCAATATATAGTATCCTTTATTCTTGTTAACAACTTCGACATTATTGAAAATTTCTTCCATTTTCTTTTTAGCAGAAGGCATACCTTGTTTCTTTTGAATCACAACGTACAACTCACCTTGTGAATTTAACTGTTGATATGCTTCTTCAAAAATACGATGAACAACTTCTTTGCCTGCTCTAATGGGAGGATTGGTTAGTACATAATCAAAATGACTATCCTTTAGTTGTGATAAACCATCACTTTCTTTGATAATGACGTTATCAATTTGATTTGCTTTTTTATTCTTTTCAGCAAGATTTAACGCACGATGATTCACATCAACCATAGTAATTTGATGATGTGGCGAAACTTTTGCAATCATTAATCCTATCGGACCATACCCGCATCCGACATCAGCAATCGTCTTACTTGGTCCAGGAGGATGCTCGTTTAAAAATGTTTGTACTAACGTATCTGATCCAAAATCTACTTGTGCTTTTGAGAACACACCTGCATCTGTAGTTAAATTTAATTGATGGGAATGATAATGATATTGAATGACTCTTTCATCACTTTGTACATTTGGATTTTCATCATAATAGTGTCCCATAACGTCACCTCTTTTTTCATTGTTCATCTTTATTTTACTAGAAAATGAAGTAAAAACCCCGTTATCGTGATAACGGGGTTTTAATTTCTCAAAGACTTCGGGTTAGTTCTGATAATGCATTATTAATACATTAAAAACACATAACCTTCGATATTAAGTTAAGATACTAGAATTATTTTAATTCTACAGTAGCTCCAACTTCTTCTAATTGTTCTTTAAGTTTTTCAGCTTCTTCTTTAGCAACGCCTTCTTTGATTACTTTAGGAGCGTTATCTACTAATTCTTTAGCATCTTTTAAGCCTAAGCCAGTTGCTTCTTTAACTGCTTTAACAACTTTGATTTTTGAAGATCCAGCTGAAGTTAACTCAACATCAAATTCAGTTTTTTCTGCTGCTGCGTCTCCGCCACCAGCTGCACCAGCTGCTGCTACAGGAGCTGCTGCTGTTACACCAAATTCTTCTTCAATTGCTTTTACTAAATCGTTTAATTCTAATACTGACATTTCTTTAATTGCTTCAATGATTTGTTCTTGATTAGCCATTTTATATTTCCTCCAATTATTTTAATTTTTTATGCGCAATTATTCAGCGCTTTCTTCTTTTTGTTCTCCAACAGCTTTAACCGCATAAGCGAAGTTGCGTACTGGAGCTTGTAATACTGATAAAAGCATAGAAACAAGACCATCGTGTGAAGGTAATGAACCAACAGTTTTAACTTCTTCTGCTGAAATAACGCTACCTTCCATAATGCCTGTTTTGATTTCTAAAGCTTCATGTTCTTTAGCAAATCCTGCGATAACTTTCGCTGGTGCTACTACATCTTCAGTTGAAGTTGCAACAGCTGTAGGACCTGTTAAGAATTCATCTAAGCCTTCGATACCTGCTTGTTCAGCTGCACGACGAACCATAGTGTTTTTGTAAACTTTGTACTCAACACCAGCTTCACGTAATTGTGAACGTAGTTCAGTTACTTCTGCAACTGTTAAGCCACGGTAGTCAACGATAACAGTTGAAACTGAATTTTTAAGTTGTTCAGCAATAACATCAACTTGTTGTTTTTTAGCTTCGATAATAGCAGACATTCAGACACCTCCATTTTTATTTTTGGTGCTTTTTAAATTTCTCAATAAAAAAAGCACTTTCTACCCACGGCAAAAAGCGCTTGAAAGATCATTTTTATGATCACACGTTCAAGTCAATTTTAGCCTCGGCAGGATAATTTTTAAGTTATACTATAACTCCTACTGTCTTAGGTAAAATAATCACAATAAATAATATAACCTCATTATTGTAATATGTCAATCACTTTTCCAATTTTTTCTATAAATGAGATAAAGTTATTACTTCTCTATCGACTAATTATTTCTTCGTCATCATATATGAAGACATAGACTTCAATATGTTCGGAATAAATAAATTCCATTTATAGATTACATCATGTTCACACAAAAGTTATTTCTGTATATACATAACAATAACCTGTGACATTCGAAAGTCACAGGTTCTATAATCAAATAAGTTTACACTTAATTATAATTTGAATGATGAAGTATCAATTTTAACTCCAGGACCCATTGTTGTGGTTACAGCAACAGATTTGAAGTAAGTACCTTTAGCAGATGATGGTTTAGCTTTAGCTAATACATCTTGTAAAGTTTTGAAGTTTTCAACTAATTTTTCATCGCTGAATGAAACTTTACCGATTGAAGCATGTACAATACCTGCTTTTTCAGCACGGTATTCAACTTTACCAGCTTTGATTTCTTCAACAGCTTTTTTAACGTCCATAGTTACTGTACCAGTTTTAGGGTTTGGCATTAAACCTTTAGGTCCTAATACACGACCTAATTTACCTACTTCGCCCATCATGTCTGGTGTAGCTACTACTACGTCAAAGTCGAACCAACCTTGTTGGATTTTTTGTACGTATTCAGATTCACCTACGTAATCTGCGCCTGCTTCTTCTGCTTCAGTGATTTTGTCACCTTTAGCAAATACTAATACACGTTGTGATTTACCAGTTCCGTTTGGTAATACTACTGCACCACGGATTTGTTGGTCATTTTTACGTGTATCAATTCCTAAACGGAAAGCAACTTCAACTGATGCGTCAAAATTAGCAATGCTTGTTTCTTTAGCTAAGCTGATTGCTTCTTCAACACTATAATGTTTAGTACGATCAACTTTATTAGCTGCTTCTTGATACTTTTTACCTTTTTTAGCCATTTATTGTTCCTCCTTTAGTGGTTTTAGCGGAATTTCCTCCCACGCTTACTTGTGCCTAACACAAGTTAAGAGCAGATAACAGATGAATGTCTAATGTTTGAGTAATCTTAAGAAAGATTACTAGTCACCCAGACTAATCATAGACAATATTGTCGTTGTCATTTCTGTTACCTGCTATCGTCTATCAGTTTATTTCAAAATTAAACTAACTTTATATTCATTAATTATTGTACAGTGATACCCATACTACGAGCAGTACCTTCGATAATACGCATAGCTGCTTCTTCGTCTGCAGCGTTTAAGTCTTGCATTTTAGTTTGAGCAATTTCACGTACTTGATCTTTAGTTACTGTAGCAACTTTAGTTTTGTTAGGTTCACCAGAACCTTTTTCTACGCCAGCCGCTTTTTTAAGTAGTACTGGAGCCGGTGGAGTTTTAGTAATGAATGTAAATGAACGATCTTCATAAACACTGATTTCTACCGGAATGATTAAACCTGCTTGTTCTTGTGTACGTGCGTTGAATTCTTTACAGAATCCCATGATGTTCACACCTGCTTGACCTAATGCTGGACCAACTGGTGGTGCTGGGTTCGCTTTACCTGCAGGAATTTGTAATTTAACTACTTTTTCTACTTTTTTAGCCACGATGTGCACCTCCTTGATATCGTGATGTGGTCACAGGGCTCAGTTTTGCCCTCCCACTCATAAACATTTCGTGACGAAATGAGCGCTATAAAAACGCGACCACATTATTTTAACACTGAACCAACTTAAAAAGCAATAGTAAAATTTCATCTTTTTTGTTGTTCAATGTTTTTAAAATTTAATTGATTATAATTTTTCTATTTGATCAAATTCAACTTCAACTGGTGTTTCTCTTCCAAACATATCAACTAATACTGTTAATTTAAATTTATCAGGTTCGATTTCTTGAACTTCTCCAACTTGATTAGCGAACGGTCCAAATTTAATACGAACTTGTTCTCCGACATCTAATTCTACATCGATTGTTTTTTCTTTAAGTCCCATTTGTTTTAAAATGAATCGCATTTCTTCAGGTAATAATGGGTTTGGTTTAGAACCAGCTCCAGCTGAACCAACGAATCCTGTAACACCAGGTGTGTTACGTACTACATACCAAGATTCATCAGTCATCACTAGTTCTACAAGTACATAACCAGGGAACGTTTTTTTAAGTTGCTTTTTAGCTTTACCATCTTTAACTTGTGTTTCTTCCTCTTCAGGTATGACAACTCTAAAAATCTGTTCTGTCATATTCATTGATTCTACTCTTTTTTCTAAATTCTTCTTAACTTTATTCTCATATCCAGAATACGTATGCACAGCATACCAACGCTTTGCGCCAACCTCTTCAGACATGTTGTCACTCCTTATTCTTATCTAAATAGTTCAATTAAATTCCCAATACCTATATCTAATACCCAGAAAAAGACCATAAAGAAGATTACTGTAGAAACTACAATTACAGTATATTTAAAAAGTTCTTCTTTTGTTGGCCAACTCGTTTTTTCCATTTCACTTTTAACGCCTTGGAAGAAACTGTCTTTTTCTTTGTTTGTGCCCTTATCTTTAGCCATCAAAATTACCTCCATACTCACAGTTAGTTAACCGTTAACTTTAATAGCAATACTTTCACTATTATTTAGACTCTTTATGAATCGTATGTGCATTACATCTCGAACAATATTTTTTTATTTCTAGTCTCGTTGCAGAAGTTTCTTTTTTCGGTACGTTATAATTTCTAGTACCACAAACCTCACAAATTAAAGGTACTTTTTTCAAATCAGTTCACCTTTGCTCATTTTAATACCAGTATACTATACATAAACCTAACATTAAATGTCAAACAAGCGCCGTTATGTATGAGTTGATACAACTTAATAAAGACGCCTCAATAAATAGTACTTCATTTTCATTTTACAACGTTGAATACTATTGTAAACCACTTTATCTTTAATACCTAGCTGTTTTGCAATTTCATTAGGCGAATAATCAGACATTAGTAATTCAGCTACGCTTCGCTCGAATCGACTTAATACTGTTAAACTACTCGCTAGCAATTCTCGCTTCTCTTTTATCATACAGATATCTTCAATATGTTTACTTGATTGATTCAATTTGTAGTCAATAACATAGTCATTAATGATGCTTTCGTGCTTATCAGTCTCAATATATTTTCTTCTCCAAAAATCATTTCGCATTGATCGTACGATACAATTCAAATAGTGTTCGAAGGGAACATCTGTACTAAAATCAAATGTATGAAGTGCTAAATAAGTCCTGATTAAAATTTCTTGTACTAAATCTTCAATATCTTCATTTTTCATTCCATAACTTTTAAATTTTATAAAAAGTTTAGGTTGTATGTGGTTTACTATATCTATAAATAATCTCTCTTGTTCGTGACTACTACGACTATTTTGGAATGCTTTAAAGATCTTCTCTAGTTGTATAAATTGATGCGCCATAAACCTTACCTTTCAAATTAAGTTAGGCAAAGTTTATATGAAGTCGTTTTCAAAAGACAAGTGGACGATTTTAATCTTTGTTATGATTCCCACGTCTAATCTTTTCAAATTCTGCTAATACATCATTTGATAACGAAATGCGAGTTCTCGGTTTACTTTCTGTGAAATCATCTAATGACTTACTCACTGTGATTTCATTTTCTCTTAAATCACGCCACATCTCTCTCGAAGATACACGATATGCGCCAGCACCAAATATTGCATGTTGCTCGCTCATATCACTGGTTACAACGGTAATATGTGTCGTGTGCTTGTTATATAAATTATAAACATAACGTTCTATATAGCTATCCGCAGTCTCCTTTTCTTTTGTAAATACTGTTTTTACACCATGATAAATGTATTCTCTTTCTATACCTGATTGTTCATACGCATCAAACACACATACAATTTCATCAGCTACAACAGCATTATAGTTTGCTATAGCATCTAATAATTGCTCTCGTGCTTCTTGCAAATTATCTTTTGCAATTTTACCGAGTTCAGGTGACTGTCCAATCATATTGTAGCCATCAATTATCAAATATTTATCTTTCATGCGTTATCTCCGATTTGATGACGTTTACGATATACTTCATACATCATTAAACTAGCAGCTACCGATGCATTGAGGCTATTAACATGTCCAACCATAGGTATTTTAATGTAAAAATCACATTTATCTTTCACTAATCTACTCATGCCTTGTCCTTCACTACCGATAACGATAGCTAATGGCATATCCGCCGCCATTTCTCTATAGTCTGTTGCATTATCCGCTTCAGCACCTGCTACCCAGTAGCCATGTTCTTTTAATTCGTTAATTGTTTTTGCTAAATTCGTAACACGCATAACTGGAACATGTTGTATCGCACCTGTTGATGCTTTAGCAACTGTTTGCGTTAATGCTACTGAACGTCTTTTAGGAATAATAACACCATCAACACCGCTAGCATCTGCCGTTCTCAATATAGAGCCTAAGTTATGCGGATCTTCAAGGCCATCTAAAATCACTACAGTTGATAAACCTTCTTTATCCTTTTGAGATTGAATAAATTGATCGAAATCAGCATATTCATATGGTGCAATAAGCGCAGCAACACCTTGATGAGGTGCATTTGCTAAATTATCTAATTTGGATTTTGGAACTGTTTGAACAATCAATTTTTGCTCTTTAGCATTTTGTAAAATATCATTGATTTGTTGCTTTCTGATTCCCTCTTGTATCCAAATTTTATTAATTGTATGGCCAGAAACAATCGCTTCTTTAACAGCATGCCTACCGACAATAACGATATCTTCCACTGTTTTCACTACCTTTCATTGACTGTTTGAACAATCATATCAAGTAAATTTTCCAATCTTTCTTCTTGATGATCTAAATATAAATATCCAATGACTGCTTCTAAACCAGAACTTTTACGATAAGTTTGAATATCCGTATTTTTAGCCTTAGTGTGACTTTTAGCATTACGACCTCTTTTAACAATATCTAATTCTTCATCCGTGAACCAACCCATTTCAAATAATGTTTCTAAAGTTTGCGCCTGACTTTTCGCAGACACATAACTTTTCGAAACTTGATGCAATCGATTAGGCTTACTTTGTAATTTAAGAACGATATATTCTCGCACGTGCTGGTCCAACACTGCGTCACCCATGTAGGCTAGTGTTAACGGGTTTAACAATTTAATATCCATATTATCCACGTTTAAAGCGTACACCTTGTGGCGTATCCTCTAATATAATATTTTGTTCTTTAAGCATATCTCTTATTTCATCTGCACGTGCAAAGTCTTTATTTTTACGCGCTTCATTACGTTCTTCGATGAGCTTTTCAATATCTTCATCAAGTAACATATCTGATTTATTACCTTTTAGTGGAACTCCAAGTACATCACTAAATATCTGATAAGCTTCTTTGAATCGAGAAATGACTTGAGTAGATGTATTGTTCTCTAAAACATATTTATTCGCAAGTTTAGATAAATCGTACCAAGCCGTAACAGCATTAGCAGTATTGAAATCATCATCCATTACTGTCTCAAATTGCTCTAAAATAGCATCGATTTGTTCGATATATTTAGATTGGTCAACGATGTCTGTCGCGATTGTTTCACGTTCTTCTATCAATTGATAGCTATTACGAATGCGTTCTAAACCACTCTTAGCTGCATTAACAAGTTCTAGATTATAGTTAATAGGACTTCTATAATGTACGCTAATCATGAAGAATCGCAGTACGTCAGGATCTACTTCTTTTATGATGTCATGAACTAGTATAAAGTTACCTAACGATTTACTCATTTTCTCGTTATCTATATTTATAAAACCATTATGCATCCAGTAATTAGCAAATGGGGCATGATTATGCGCTTCTGATTGCGCAATTTCGTTTTCGTGATGAGGGAATTGTAAGTCAGAACCACCAGCATGAATATCAATTGTTTTGCCTAGTTCATGAAACGCCATTACTGAACATTCAATATGCCAACCTGGACGCCCTTCACCAAAAGGACTTTCCCAACTAATTTCACCTGGTTTTGCTTTTTTCCATAAAGTAAAGTCTAACGCATCTTCTTTATGTTCCCCAGCTTCTATTCTTGCTCCTACCTTTAAATCATCTAATGACTGATGGCTTAATTTACCGTAACCTTCAAATTTGCGTGTTCTAAAGTAGACATCGCCGTCACTCTCATAAGCGTAACCTTCATCAACTAGCTCTTTAATAAAATCAATAATCTCATCCATATGATTCATTACACGTGGATTCGAAGTCGCTTTCTTAACGTTTAATGCACCAACATCTTCATAAAATGCTTTAATGTATCTATCTGCAATATCCGGTACACTCTCATTCAATTCCTTAGAACGGTTTATTAATTTATCGTCTACATCTGTGAAGTTTGAAACATAAATCACTTCGTATCCTTTATATTCAAAATATCTACGTACAACATCATAATTTATGGCAGGACGTGCATTACCAATGTGAATATAATTGTATACTGTCGGACCACAGACATACATTTTCACCTTACCTGGTTCGATAGGTTCAAATGTCTCTTTTTGACGCGTTAATGTATTATATAATGTAATCATCTTTAATCTCTCCGTTCTTCGCTTTTTCAAGTTGTTTTTCTAGTTGCTTAATTTGTTCATATAAAGGGTCGGGTAAATTACGGTGATCAAATGTTTTACCGATACGTTTACCCTCTTGTTTAACAATATGTCCAGGAATACCGACTACAGTCGTGTAACTTGGAACTGATTGTAATACCACTGAATTCGCACCAATATTCACATTTGAATCAATTTGAATATTACCTAACACTTTTGACCCAGCTGCGATTAATACATTATCGCCAATATCAGGGTGACGTTTTCCTTTTTCTTTGCCCGTACCCCCCAGTGTTACACCTTGATAAATAGTCACATTATCACCAATTGTACAAGTCTCACCAATTACTACACCCATACCATGGTCTATAAATAAGCGTTTGCCAATTTTCGCGCCTGGATGTATTTCAATACCTGTAAAGAAACGTGATACTTGAGATATAATTCTCGCCAATACGTAGCGTTTCTTATTATATAGTTTGTGTGCAATAAGGTGACTCCAAACTGCATGTAATCCAGCATATGTTGTAATAACCTCAAATGTTGTACGAGCTGCTGGGTCTTGTTCGAATACCATTTTCACATCGTCTCTCATTCTTTTTATCAAGACTGTCGCCCCCCCTCAGTTTTTTAAAAAGTTTAAAAATTTCCAAATTTAATAACAAAATACTTAAATACACTCTAAATAAAATAATTAGCGCCCCTAACACTTAAGATGCTAGAGGCGCTATTGCACGGTTCCACTCTGTATTCTAGATAAATGCAAGCTAGTATATCTATATAACTATAGATTACTAGATTCACTTTATCATACTCATTTACTATATTTAGTTGATTATACAAAGGTGCATTCAACATCGTCTATGGCGTACTCACAGCAACCGTACACTCTCTGAAATCATAGTCCAATATTTACTAATCCTTCGCCTTTAAATACTCATACCAAAATGGCTTCGCCATCTTTAACATTATCATATTTGCTTTAATGTGAAATTTCAAGTGTTAGATAAGTTAAATTAGCATCTCATTCGTGCAACTTGCCTGATGTCCTTTACACGAATTTTTTCAATCGTAAAAGTACTTTATCTTTACCTAATACTTCAATTGTATTAGGTAATTCAGGACCATGCATTTGACCAGTTACGGCAACACGAATAGGCATGAATAATTGTTTACCTTTAATACCTGTTTCCTTTTGTACTTCTTTAATTGTTTTCTTAATGTCAGCCGCTTCAAATGGTTCTAAAGCTTCTAATTTACCATATAAATGTGTCATCAATTCAGGAACTTGTTCTCCATTAATGACTTCTTGTTCTTCTTCTCCTAATTCAGGCATTTCATGGAAGAACATTTCAGATAAAGGTACAATTTCGCCAGCATAGCTCATTTCTTTTTGATATAGTGCCACTAATTTGCGACCCCATTCTTTATCATCTTCACTTGGAGATTCTGGGATTAAATTAGCTTTAATAAGATGAGGCAATGCAAGTTCAAATACTGTGTCAGTATCTTTTGTTTTCATATATTGGTTATTAACCCATGCTAATTTTTGTCTATCGAACATCGCTGGTGATTTAGAGAGGCGTTTTTCATCAAAGATCTTAATAAATTCTTCTTTAGAAAAGATTTCTTCCTCTCCTTCTGGAGACCAACCTAATAATGTAATAAAGTTAAATAACGCTTCTGGCAAGTAACCTAAATCACGGTATTGCTCAATAAATTGTAAAATTTGGCCATCACGTTTACTTAATTTTTTACGTTCTTCATTAACAATTAGCGACATATGACCAAAGCGTGGCGCTTCCCAACCAAATGCTTCATAAATCATAAGTTGTTTTGGTGTGTTAGAAACGTGATCGTCACCACGAATAACATCGGAAATTTCCATGTAATGATCATCGATAGCTACAGCAAAGTTATAGGTAGGGATGCCATCTTTTTTAACGATAACCCAGTCACCTATATTGTTTGAATCGAATGAAATTTCACCTTTAACCATATCATTAAACGTATACGTTTGATCTTGAGGCACACGGAATCTAATTGATGGGCGACGACCTTCAGCTTCAAATTGTTGACGTTCTTCTTCAGTTAAATGTGCATGTTGACCACCGTAACGAGGCATTTCACCACGTGCGATTTGATCTTCACGTTCTTTTTCAAGCTCTTCTTCAGTCATGTAACATTTGTACGCTTTATCTTCGTCCAATAATTGTTGAATAAGTGGATTATAGATATCACCACGTTCTGATTGGCGATAAGGTCCATAACCTTTGTCTTTATCGATTGATTCGTCCCAATCTAATCCTAACCATTTTAAGTTATCAAATTGAGATGACTCACCATCTTCAAGATTACGTTTACTATCCGTATCTTCAATACGCACTACGAAATCACCATCATAATGTTTAGCAAATAAATAATTAAATAATGCAGTTCTTGCATTACCAATGTGTAAATATCCCGTTGGACTTGGTGCATATCTCACTCTAATGCGTTCACTCATCGTATTCACTCCTATAAATATTAGTTATGTTTTAACTTCGAATTTATACGCTTTATCTAATACAGGCTACAAACTTTACACTCTAACCGAGTCGTTCTACGCCAGTAAGAAACATCTTCAAACCATTAGAAAAAAGCTATTCTAAACTATCATTTTAGACATGTTCCCGAATAACTTTCCACTTTACATTAACCTTAGATAAAAGTTCGCATTTCTTCATTATTGTAGCACTAAATCAACACTTTGATAAGTCACTTGTTTGCGCTATAGATTATCATTAATTCATAAATATACTTTATGTAAATAGGTTCCATGCTTCGCTTCTTGAAAAGAGTGCCCTCCACATTTAGCGTTTCACATGAAACCTAATCACTTACAATAATTTAATTTTTTTATAATTGAACATATCTTCTTAATCTCTAAGTTTAAAGAACATATTTATCATTACTCTGAATCGTCTATTTTTTTAGCGAAAATAATACGTCCTGATGATGTTTGTAATAAACTGATGACTTCTAAATCTACATATTTACCTACAAGTGATTTCGCATTGTCAACGACTACCATTGTGCCGTCATCTAAATAGCCTACACCTTGACCAGGCTCTTTACCCATTTTAGTCAATAGAATATTAATGCGGTCACCTTGATGAACATTCGGTTTAATTGCTTCAGATAAGTCGTTTACATTTAAAGCTTTAATTCCTTGAACGTGACATACTTTATTTAAATTAAAATCGGTAGTAATCACATGCGCATGATAAGTCTGTGCTAACTTTACCAATAGTTCATCAATATCACTGTGAGACTTTTGTGGATGTATCACGCGTGTAGGATACTCTAAGTCATACAATTCATTTAATATATCTAAACCGCGTTGTCCTTTTTCACGTTTCACACTATCATTCGCATCAGCTACAACTTGAAGTTCATTAATAACACCTTGCGGGATAAGGATTTCACCATCTATAAAACCACAACGAATGACATCTAAAATACGTCCATCGATAATTGCACTTGTATCTAAAAGTTTAGGTACAGCACTAATATTACTTTTAGACATAGAGCGTGCCATATTTTCCGGCAAGAACATTAACATTTCGTCACGCTTTTTCAAACCAAATTGGAAACCTAAATAACATAGCAATAATGTAATAATAAGTGGTACTAGATGATTTAATATCGTGTTTCCAATCATTTCTAGAATAAACGAAGCCATAACTGATATAAATAATCCAATGATAAGTCCAAGTGTTGCAAATAAAATTTCAACAGCACTACGTTGCATAATCCAATGCTCAATGGCTTTAAAAGTTTTCGTAACTTTATTAATAAAGAAGCCAAAAATCAAGAAAAATACTACTATTCCAATTAAGCCATCAATATAATAGTTATGTAAAAATGGGTAACCATCAATATTAAAATCCTTGAGTATTTCAGGTATTAACAAAATACCAAGTGCGGCACCTAGAATAATATATATGATGATTACAATTCCTTTTAATACTTTCATAAGTCTCACCTCTTTTTCACTTTATTTACGATTTGAATGCATATTTTAGTGCATCATGTACTGTAGACACTCCTACTACTTTAATGTCCTCAGGAAATTGCCATCCACCGATATTTGTCTGTGGAATAATAACACGTTCAAAGCCTAATTTAGCTGCTTCTTGAACACGTTGTTCAATTCGAGAAACACGTCTCACTTCACCGGTCAAACCTACTTCTCCAATATAACAATCAAGCCCATCTACTGCTTTATCTTTAAAACTTGAAGCTGTTGCTACTATAACACTTAAATCAACTGCCGGCTCTGTCAATCGAACGCCACCAGCTACTTTAATATATGCATCTTGTTGTTGTAATAAATAGTTTTCTTTTTTCTCTAATACAGCCATTAATAAACTCAAACGATTATGATCTATACCTGTTGCCATACGTCTAGGGTTATTAAATGTTGTAGGCGTCACTAATGCCTGAACTTCTATTAATAGAGGTCGTGTACCTTCCATAGTTGCTACAATCGTTGATCCCGGCACATTGGTAGAACGTTCCTCTAAGAACATTTCAGAAGGATTATGAACGCCTTTTAACCCGCTTTGTTTCATCTCAAAAATGCCCATTTCATTAGTAGAACCAAAACGGTTCTTAACCGCTCTCAAGATACGATAAGCATGATGCTCATCTCCCTCAAAGTACAGTACAGTATCAACCATATGTTCTAATAGACGCGGTCCTGCAATTTGACCTTCTTTTGTAACATGTCCGACGATAAATGTTGCAATATTCATTTGTTTAGCAATATTCATTAAACTCTGTGTACTTTCTCTAACTTGAGACACAGAACCAGGTGCCGAACTAATTTCAGGATGATATATTGTTTGAATGGAATCCACAACTAAAATATCAGGTTGTGCTTGTTGAACTGTTTGATGTATTACCTCTAAATCTGTTTCTGCTAACACATTTAAATTACTCGAATCTTCATCTAGTCGATCGGCACGTAATTTAGTTTGATTTAGTGATTCTTCACCTGTAATATACAGTACATTTAATTTTTGTGACAATGATGCACAAATTTGCAGTAATAACGTTGATTTACCGATACCAGGATCTCCACCTATTAACACTAAAGAGCCACTTACAATGCCACCACCTAAAACGCGGTTGAACTCTTTTGATTCTGTCTGAACTCTCGGTGTCACTTCATTCTTGATATCATTTAATTTCTGGACTTTTGCGCTAGACGTTGATGTCTTTACGCCGTGTTTAGGATTTGAAGCTTTTTCAACAATTTCCTCCATTTGATTCCATGACCCACAATTAGGACACTTTCCCATCCATTTTGGAGATTGATAGCCGCAAGCCATACACTCAAAAATTACTTTCTTTTTGGCCAAAATTGCACCCCCGATTTTTCTTTGAACAAATCTATTTTATATGTAACGTTGCACAATGACAAATGTAAACTTAAGCAAATTAGTATAAATTTGATTCTATTTATTTTAGTGATAATTAATACTTATAATGATTAAAATTGATTCATTGAAATCAAAAAATTAAAGCTGAGACATTCGAATACGATATGTCTCAGCTTATATTTAACATTAATTTTATAGTATTATGCTTCAGTTTCAGTTGCTTCGTTGCCTTCATCTGAAATACCATTATTTTTTTCATTGATATTATATTTAAATTCATCACCATCATGGTCGATGACAACTTCTTTACCTTCAATTTGGTTACCGTCTAAAATTAATTCACTCAAGTTATCTTCAACTGTTTTTTGAATAGCTCTGATTAATGGACGGGCACCGTATTCTGGATCATAGCCTTCTTCAGCAATTTTTTCTTTTGCTTTATTAGTTACAACAATATTAATATCTTGCTCAGATAGTCGTTGTGTTAGTTTATTAACCATCATTGTAACGATTTCTTTCAATTCATCTTTAGAAAGTTTGTGGAATACGATGATGTCGTCAACACGGTTTAAGAACTCTGGACGGAATGAATTTTTCAATTCTTTCATCATTGTCTTGCGAATTGTTTCATAGTCATGACCTTCAGAACTACCACCGAAACCAGCAAAGCGTTGATCTTGTAATTCTTGTGCACCGACATTTGAAGTCATGATAATCACTGTATTTCGGAAATCAACTTGACGTCCTTTTGTATCAGTTAAATGACCATCGTCTAGAACTTGCAATAGAATATTAAATACATCTGGATGCGCCTTTTCGATTTCATCAAATAAGATAACTGAGTATGGTTTACGTCTTACTTTCTCAGTTAATTGACCACCTTCATCATGACCTACATAGCCTGGAGGCGCTCCAACTAAACGACTCACAGCATGTTTTTCCATAAACTCACTCATATCAACGCGAATCATTGCATCTTCTTCACCAAACATTGATTCTGCTAATGCTCTAGCTAATTCTGTTTTACCTACACCTGTTGGACCTAAGAAGATAAAACTACCGATTGGACGTTTAGGATCTTTCAATCCTGCACGAGCACGGCGTACCGCTTTACTAATAGAAGTTACAGCATCATTTTGGCCTATAACTCTATCATGTAACGTTTGTTCAAGATTTAATAATCGATCTGATTCAGTTTCATTAATTTTTGTAAGCGGGATACCTGTCCAACCTGCAATGACTTCACCAATATCTTCTTTTGATAGAGAAGTGGATTGATCGCCTTGAGTTGTTTTCCACTCATTTTTGGCATCTTCATATTGTTTTTCAAGTTTAGTTTGTTTATCACGTAAATTAGCAGCATTTTCGAATTCTTGAGCATGAACTGCTGCGTCTTTTTCATTTTTTACTTTTTCAATTTCTTGCTCAATTTCTTTCAAGTTGTTAGGTGTTGTATGACTTTTCAGTCTTACTTTTGAACTTGCTTCATCAATTAAATCAATCGCTTTATCGGGTAAGAAACGATCTGATACATAACGATCACTTAATTTAGCAGCCGCTTCAAGTGCTTCATCTGAAATATTGATGCGGTGATGCGCTTCATAACGATCACGTAATCCCTTTAAAATTGCAATTGTGTCTTCAACTGTTGGTTCATCAACTTGAATAGGTTGGAAACGACGTTCTAACGCTGCATCTTTCTCGATGTTTTTACGATATTCATCTAATGTTGTCGCACCGATACATTGTAATTCACCACGTGCTAATGCTGGTTTTAATATGTTTGACGCATCGATTGCGCCTTCAGCTCCACCAGCACCAACTAATGTGTGTAATTCATCAATGAATAAGATTACGTTACCAGCTTGATGAATTTCTTCCATTACCTTTTTCAAACGTTCTTCAAATTCACCACGATATTTAGTACCAGCTACAACTGTTCCCATATCAAGTGACATCACGCGTTTACCTTTAAGTGTCTCAGGTACTTCATTATTAACAATAGCTTGAGCAAGTCCTTCTGCAATTGCAGTTTTACCTACACCGGGTTCACCAATTAGTACAGGATTGTTTTTAGTACGACGACTTAACACTTCAATTACACGAGTAATTTCTTTATCTCTACCAACAACTGGATCTAACGTTCCATCTTTGGCAATGACAGTTAAATCACGTGCTAATCCATCTAATGTAGGGGTATTATTTGATTTATTTGCTGTAGCATTTTTATTGCTCATTTCAGGACTACCTAGTGCTTTGACGACTTGTGCACGCGCTTTTGTAATATTTAAATCAAGATTAGCAAATACGCGAGCAGCTACGCCTTCATTTTCACGAATTAAACCTAATAATATGTGTTCTGTACCTACAAAGTTATGGTGTAACTTTCTTGCTTCATCCATTGAAAGTTCAATTACTTTCTTAGCTCTTGGTGTATAATGCAATGTTCCTGTTTGATCTTGTCCGTGACCGATTAATTTTTCGACTTCTTCAATCACTTTATCTTCGGTAATATTAAAGCTTTCTAATACTTTAGCAGCAATACCTTCTGGTTCTTTCATTAAACCTAATAACAAATGTTCTGTACCTATATTAGAATGATTTAAACGTATCGCTTCTTCTTGTGCGTGTGCTAGGACACGTTGTGCACGTTCAGTTAATCTACCAAATAGCATATATTTTTGTACCTCCTATTGAGTATATTCTCTTAATATATTTGCTCTCTTTTCATTTACAGAGATTGTTTCATCTTCATCGTTATAGATAAACGCTGATTGAATACTTACCATTAGTTCATTAAATTTAAAATCACTCAATGTTAAATACCCTAAATCGATACCTAATTTCACTTCACTTAAACGATAAGAAGCTTCTTCCATTGAAATGATTCGACTATTTTGTAAAATACCCAATGACCGATAAATACGGTCTAGCGTTTCTAATTCATTGTATTGAGTTAAACGTTCACGAATTTGCATTTCTTCATTTATGATTTGTTGAACAACTTCAGTTAAATTATCTATGATTTCATCTTCAGTCTTACCAAGTGTTAATTGATTTGAGATTTGATAAATATGGCCATACACTTGCGAGCCTTCTCCATATATACCTCGAATTGTAAAACCGAAACGATTAATTGTCTGTGCAATACGATTCATACGTTTCATAATGGATAATCCTGGCAAGTGTAACATCACACTTGCTCGCATACCTGTACCAATATTTGTTGGACACGTAGTTAAATATCCTAAATGTTCATCATAACTAATGTCTAATGATTGATCTAAAGTATCATCAATCTCACTAGCTTTGTTATATAAGTCGTGTAAAGATAAATCGGTGCCCATTGCTTGTATGCGTATATGATCTTCTTCATTAATCATAATACTTATTGATTCATCTTTATTCAATAACACTGCTGATGCGGGTTGTTTAATCAGTTCAGGACTAATTAAATGTTTTGCAACAAGTTTCATTTTGTTTTGTTGATCCATTGTATCCAAACGCATTAAATCTAAATCAGGCAATACATCTTGTACTTCATTTATAACTCTGAACCCATCTTGTTCTGATGGAAACATGAGTGGGTGAACGTGATTTTCTAAATTTCTAGCCAATCGAACTCTTGATGACATAACAATTGGAGATTCTTCAGTTTCCTTCATCCATTCACTGATATGTGCATTCATATCACTCATTGCGTTCCACCCCGCTCTCGTCTTTCAATGCTTTTATTTCGTCTCTAACGATAGCAGCCTCTTCAAAGTTTTGTTCATCTATTAGTACATTGAGATATTTTGTTTTTTCCTCAATTTGTTTCTTGATGGCAAGTTTCTTATGAGACGAACGAGGCGTTTTACCTACGTGTTCAAATTGTCCACCTTGAACGCGTCTTACTATATCTACGATGTCATCTTTGAAAGTGGCATAACAATTTGCACACCCGAATTTCCCTACATGCGCAATATCTTTTAATGTCATCTTACACGTTGGACATCGCTTCTCTTCTTGAAAAGCTACTTCATGGAAATTAATACCATGTTTCGTTGCCAAATGTTGCAATATTTGTTTGACGACAAATGCTTCTTCAATATCGTCTTGAAACTGAGAATGCGGGGATGGCGTTTCATTTTGTTGCCAAGGGTTTTCACCTTGAGCACATATAGAACATACCCATTTCTCAGAAGTGCCTTCTTTACTTTTTACTGTAAGTTTAACCTCTGCTTCATTTAAATGGCAGTTTTCGCAAAGCACACATAGACACCTCGCTTTTCTATTAATAAAAACTAATGATTGGTAACAAACGTTTTAAAATATTCGCTCTAATAATATCTCGAGCAACAACATCCATTTTCAAAGTCTCTCGATCAACTATAACTTGAATCATTCTTGCTTCTCTTTCACTAATGAGACCTTTATCTAGCAAACCATCTAAAATATAGTAAGCTTGTTGCTGGGAAATGGATGGCCCAATGATTTGCAACAGATGATTAATATACCCCGTTGCATCTTTATTTTCAATTTTGGTGATTCGGATATAACCTCCACCACCTCGTTTACTTTCTATTTCATAACCATGTTCGTTTGTGAATCTAGTTTTAATGACATAATTTAATTGAGAAGGTACACAGTCGAACCGTTGAGCAATATTTGCTCGTTGAATTTCTACCACGTCTTCATTACTTTCTTCGAATAACTTTTTAATGTATTGTTCTATGATGTCAGACATGTTGTGCATGATTTACCACCTCTTTTGACCTTCTTTGACTATATTATATGAGCATCTTTGACCTTTTTCAACCAATTTGTTTTTTAATTTTCTAAAATTATTGATGTTACATGTAAGAATTTATTGTATTATATTAGTTAAGTAAATTTAAAGGAGTAGAATTATGCATATTCTTATTGGGATTATAGGGATAATTTTCTTTTTGGCACTTGCATTTTTGTTTAGCTCTGACAGAAAAAATATCCGCTGGCAATATGTTGGTATTTTATTAGTTATCCAACTTGTGTTCGCGTTTATTTTATTGAAAACGACAGCAGGTATTACAGTTATTGGGGGCATTTCGGAAGGATTTAACTACTTATTACAAAAAGCTGCAGAAGGGGTTAACTTCGTGTTTGGCGGATTTAAGTTCGTAGATCCTAAAAACCCACCATTCTTCTTCAGTGTGTTACTACCAATTGTATTTATTTCAGCATTAATTGGTATCTTACAATATACTCGAATCTTACCATGGATTATTAATGTTTTAGGATTCTTAATTTCTAAAATTAATGGTATGGGACGTTTAGAATCATACAATGCAGTTGCTGCTGCAATCTTAGGTCAATCTGAAGTATTCATTTCATTGAAACAACAGTTACCTTACATACCTAAACAACGTTTGTACACATTAACAGCTTCAGCAATGTCTACAGTATCAGCGTCAATTATTGGTGCATACTTCACATTGATTGAACCTAAATATGTTGTTACAGCTGTTGTTTTAAACTTATTTGGTGGTTTCATTATTGCTTCAATCATTAACCCTTATAAAGTTAATGAAGAAGACGATAAACTATTAGTAGACGAAAGCGAAACTAAAAAACAGTCATTCTTCGAAATGTTAGGAGAATACATTTTAGATGGTTTCAAAGTTGCAGTAATCGTAGGCGCAATGTTAATTGGTTATATTGCAATCATCGCATTATTAAACGGTTTAGTAAGTGGTGCATTTAGCTTAGTATCAGGTGGCGCAATTAAATGGGACTTCCAAACATTAATCGGATTTGTCTTTGCACCATTAGCATTCTTAGCTGGTGTACCTTGGGAAGACGCTGTTAAATCAGGTTCCGTTATGGCAACTAAATTATTATCTAATGAATTTGTTGCAATGCAATCATTAGGTAACTTAAAAGATATATCTGAACATACAAAAGGTGTAACGTCTGTATTCTTAGTATCATTCGCAAACTTCAGTTCAATCGGTATTATCTCAGGTGCCATTAAATCACTTAACTCTGAAAAAGGTGATGTCGTAGCGCGCTTTGGACTTAAGTTATTATTTGGTGCAACATTAGTATCATTCATTTCAGCTGCAATTGCTGGTTTCTTTATCTAATATCGAAATTAAATAACCTAGAACTTCCAATTTATAAAGAAGTTCTAGGTTATTTTTTTGCAAATTGAAGACTTTTAAAACGTCCCTAAAATTGCCATTATTCATTTATTTAACCATATGATCAATAAAGTATTGCGTTACTCTGTAATCATCTGTTAATTCCGGATGGAATGATACGCCCAAATATTTGCCTTGCTTTACTGCTACAATCTTATCGCCAACTGTGCTTAATATTTCTACGCCCTCTTCAACACTAGCGATATGAGGTGCTCTAATAAATACACCTTCAATGTCTTCAGCAATACCTTTAATATCTAACTCTGCTTCAAAACTATCTACTTGTCGTCCAAATGAATTACGTTCAACAGTTATGTCTAATTTCTTCAAATAGCCAGTTTCACCTTCGACATCTTTCGCTAGTACGATAAGACCTGCACATGTGCCAAACATTGGTAAATACGATTGTTGTAATTTTTCTTTAAATCCATATAAATCCATTAATCTTCGCAATGTAGTAGATTCGCCACCTGGAAGAATTAACCCATCTATCTCATCTAATTGTTCAACCTTTTTAACTGCAATACCTTCGTGACCACTAAGTTCAATATGACGGATGTGTTCACGTACGGCACCTTGCAATGCTAATACACCAATCTTCATATATTACCAACCACGCTCTTGCATACGTTCTTCTAATGAGATTTGATTAATATCTAAACCTTTCATTGCTGTGCCTAATTCTGAAGCTAATTTGCCAATAAGCTCATAATCTTGGTAATGCGTTGTAGCTTGAACAATTGCTTTAGCAAATTTCTCAGGATCTTCAGATTTGAAAATACCTGAACCAACAAATACACCATCAGCACCTAATTCCATCATTAAAGCAGCATCTTGAGGTGTAGCAACACCACCAGCTGCAAAGTTAACTACTGGTAAACGTCCGTGATCTTTGATTTGTTTTAAAACTTCATAAGGCGCACCAAGTTCTTTTGCATAAGTCATAATTTCATCGTCATTCATCACAACTAAGCGACTAACTTCTGAATTAACTTTTCTCATATGTCTAACTGCTTCTACAATGTTACCAGTACCAGGTTCACCTTTAGTACGTAACATTGCAGCACCTTCACCAATACGACGCGCAGCTTCACCTAAGTTACGACAACCACATACAAAAGGAACCGTGAATTGATCTTTTCTTAAATGATATTCTTCATCAGCAGGTGTTAACACTTCTGATTCATCAATATAATCTACGCCCATAGCTTCCAACACACGTGCTTCAGTAATATGACCAATACGTGCTTTCGCCATAACTGGAATTGATACAGCATTCATTACTTCTTCAACAATTTTAGGATTAGCGCTACGTGCTACCCCACCAACTGCTCTGATGTCAGATGGTACACGTTCTAAAGCCATAACCGCAACTGCGCCAGCTTCTTCTGCAATTTTAGCTTGTTCTGCATTAACAACGTCCATAATAACGCCGCCTTTTTGCATCTCAGCCATTCCTCGTTTAACTCGATCTGATCCTACGATTTTTGACATAAAATTAACCCCTTTTCCAATTTGATTAAATTCATTTTAAGTTATAAACTGATATTTAAAAAGGTACAATTTATTTATAAAATTAGGGGTCAGTTATTAAAATGAAAAAGCAAAAATTATATATATCACTTTATGAACAATTAAAAAACCAAATTATAGAAGGTCAATACCAAGCACAAGACAAATTTCCATCGAAACGCCAGTTAAGTGAACATTTATCTCTTAGTCATACAACGATTGAACACGCCTATCAACTCCTACTTGATGAAGGTTTTATATACTCTAAACCACGTTCTGGCTATTATGTTTCCGATATTCAGTCATTACCTGTCATCAATATTAATAATCAATTTATAGAAACCGAACCTAAGACACCTGAGAGTAAACAATACAAGTATGCTTTTAATTTAGCTGAAATTGATGCAGAATACTTCCCCCTCAACCTTTTCCGAAAGTATGCAAAAGAAGCCTTTGAAGATAATGAATTAGCACTTTTAGAAAAAGGTGATATCCAAGGAGAATTAAATTTACGTCAACAAATTGCCCATTATCTATTTAATAGTAGAGGGGTTTCGTGCCATCCCAATCAAATCGTCATTGGATCTTCTACAGAGCAGCTGTTAAACATGATTACAGATTTACTTAAAACATCATCTTTTATAATAGAAAAACCAAGTTATCCGCCCATAAAACATGTTTTAGATAAAAACAAGCATGATTATATACAGGCAACAGTTGAAAAAGATGGAATTAATATGATTGACATCATAAATTCTAATAACGATATTGTTTATATAACACCGTCACATCAGTTTCCTACAGGATATGTCATGAATTTAAAGAAACGAACACAGTTAATTAAATGGGCACATCAACAAAATAGCCGATATATAATTGAGGACGATTATGATTCAGAATTTAGATATTACGGTAAACCTATTCCAGCTTTACAAAGTTTAGATAAAAATGACAAAGTGATTTATATTAGTACATTTTCAAAGTCACTTTACCCGAGTTGCCGTATTGCTTATATTGTTTTACCTCAAAAATTATTACAATCTTATCTGTCAATGCCTTATAAAGAAAGCAACACAGTACCTGTGCATATCCAACAAATTATTGCTAACTTCATGTCATCTGGAAGTTTTGAGCGTCATTTAAATAAAATGAGAAAGATTTATAGAGAGAAACTAAATTATATATTAGAACGTTTGAAGCCACATGAAGATCAATTAAAAATCGAAGGTGCTTTAACAGGAATGCATTTTACTATAACTGTTGACAATGGACTTACAATGTCTCAATGCCTCCACAATGCTGAGAAACTGAAATTAAAATTGAACGTTTACAATTATGCGGAAGAAAATGAACTACTTCCAAAATTTATTATTGGATTTGGTGGTATTCCGAATCATAAACTTAAAGAGCACACCGACGTTTTAATAAAATCATTAACTGTATAGTAAAAAAAGCACGTCCATAAGTTAAAAACTTGTCGACGTGCCATCGTTTATATTAAGTAATAATTAGACATTAATAGTTTCTTAATACAGTTCAAGTGCTTTCTTCCAATTATAAGAAATCAATATGGCTACACTCATCACCAATAGTATAATCACAAGTTCAGATGCCATATAACCTTGTGACAGATGGACAGTAAATAAAGCTCCAAGCATAATTATGATAAAGCCGGCAGCTACATAATTAGCAAATAAACCAATGATCATTAAAATGCCTCCGATGAATTCAAATAATCCTAAAATAACACCGAAGAAGGCAGGGAAACCTAAATCAGACATCATTGCCATTGGCTCTTTAAAGCCACCAAATACTTTTTGAGCACCATGTATTGTAAATGTAATACCTAACCTAAGTCTTATTAATAATAAACCAATATTCTTAATTCATCGACTTCAAATGCTTGCTCTTCGTAAAGCTATAACACTTTGATTTGTTGATATCTTATTAAACCTTCGGTTTTGTTTTGGTGCATAAAAAAAAGAGACCTTTCGGTCTCGATATCGGCCCATCGCATCCATACAATTTGCCTGGCAATGTCCTACTCTAGCGGAACGTAAATCCAACTACCA
>NZ_KV830608.1:0-4254 GCF_001836805.1 Staphylococcus sp. HMSC062A01 | reverse complement strand
TGACATGATAAATTAGTGGTTAGCTATATTTTTTACTTTGCAACAGAACCTTTTATTGTATACCTACTTTACACAATCCTACTCAAAATACTTATACTAAAGAAGAAAAGCAAAAAATTATAGATCAATGTCAAAAAAACGGAATACCTATTGTTGAAGATAGTATATATTCTGATTTATGGTTTGATGAAAAAAGACCGATGCCCATGAAATCTTTGAAAAATAGTGACAATGTTTTATATTTAGGAAGTTTATCTAAAACGGTAAGTCCTGGTCTGCGTATTGGATGGATAGTAGCAGATAAAAATGTAATTAATCACTTATCTGATTTAAAAATGCAGAATGACTATGGTGCTAGTTCTATATCACAATATATTGCCACAAAATGGCTAAATACTTATCATGAAAAACATATATCTGAATTAAAATTAGAATTAAAAAAACGTAAAGATATATTTATAGACGCCCTAAAAACTCATTTATCTATGTATGGTAGTTGGAATGACCCTAGTGGATCATTTTATATTTGGTTTGAGTTCTCTATATCAATAAACGTAAAAAAATTGTTTAATGAATCTATAAAAGAAAATATACTTATACAACCTGGAGAAATATATGATTCTAACTACAAAAACTACATTCGATTTTCTTACTCATACATTGATGAGAATGATATTAATAGAAGTTTAAAAAAATTAAGTAATATTATTAAAAAAATTAGAAATTGATTCCTAAGAACTTTCTTTACTTTGCATTCCTCTACTAACCAGTGTTATAATTTGATTAACAAATAGTGTACTAACATGATAAACACCGAGCCCGATAACTACTGCGAATAGTTATCGGGCTCTTTTGGTGTATTAGCTATATGTCGTCGCTAAATTACTTTTCACGATTATTCAGCCAATGAGAAAATAACGTGAGTATAACTCCTACTATGATAGGAGCTATAATAGTTACAAATAGTGTACTGAACATGATGTCACCTCCTTCCATGCTAAATACAGCACAGAAGTGAACGACGACTTTTGTATTATATCATTTCTAATAATTGAGTTACAGATAACTTCCGATAAGTCATTTTATGTAATGATAGTGAGATCTATTTCTATAATATCTAGAGGCAAAAGAGATACTTTATAAGTACATTTCAAGTTTATTATAGTAATTAAACACATCACTATAAGTAAATAAATTTACTAGTTTACTAATGACTATTGCATTTTTAATAGAATTATTGATTTTATACTTACTTTCCAATAATACTTTTTAGCACCTTTTAAAGTCTAATATGCTTTTCCTTGATCCTATATACTCTTAAATTTGCGTCATTTCATTTAACAGATTTCCTAAAAATTTTCGCTTTGAACATTAGAAAATTGATTATGATTTATGTTTTCTTTAACTTTAATTTATAGGAGAAAAATCATGATTCTGTTAATTTATGAAATCTTATTATTTTTAATAATTTCATTCTCATATTATTTATTCAAACTATTTTTATGGAGATTCATTTGGGAATCTTAGCTTCAATATTCGGAATGTTTACAGCAAATTTGTTTATGTATTACATGCTTCTATATAAAAGTCCAGAATACAATGACAAGAAAATCTTTAAGATTTTTATAAACTTAATCAATCTCGTAATAATAATTATTAGCTTAATAATACTCAATTTATTAACTGTAAAATAAGCACAGAATTAGAATTGAAATTAATGTATTAACGTTGATCTTTGAAGCTCTTAACAATTTTCAAACTTATAAAATTGTCGACTAAATCGCTCACACCATACGATATTCATCTTAAAATTTCGTTAAGTAGACTCACAACATTATTAAAATTTCTTAGCATAAATGTGTATTCTACTTTTGTTTTACGCTTGTATAACATATAAAAAAATAGCGCATAAATCCTTCAAAAACTAATCAAAATATTCCATTATTTCGTTTGATTGTTTAACAAGAAACCATGAAAAAAATGCAGAAATTGTTAATGACTTAGAATGAATTTTATATCGAAAACGTATACTAAGTTTCGGTGTATTACTTAAATAAAAACATAAACTTTTAAATTTAGATAACACTGAAGATGGCGATTTAATTCAAACAAATGATAAAGAAAAAAACATATTCAATTACAGCAATTAGGCATTTCGAAAACAAAATTATCTCTTTAAAAAATAGGGAGCTTTAGCTAAAAAAGCTAGCGTTTGTTATTGAAAAGTCGTAAAAAAAGTATGGGTACAAAATGGGTACAGACACAATATGTAGGGGAACATTTTGGGTACAAACGCAATTTATAGGGGTACATTTTGGGTACAAACACAAAATTTAGGCACCAAAAGAAAAACTCTGAAACCTTTGAAATGTCTGGCTTCGCCAGACCTACCTTTGTAAAAGGTGGCAAATTTCCCTTATGCTCTTAACTCATGATTTGGGTTCAAATCAAAATTTTGGTGTTTTAAAAGAAAAATACCTCTGCAAGAACTAAAAATCATAACTACTTTTTGAATGATTTTATGCAAAATTTTAGATTACATGTAACTGGCGATACCTAAAAAGTAATCGCTAGTTTTAATCCATATTCTGATTTTTAAAATCAAAATATATTTGTTTAACTCATATTTTCTTTTTAAAAGTTGATATATATTTATGAGTAAAACAACTGTATCAATATACTTTATTTCCTCTAAATAATCTCTCAAAATCAAAAATAAAGTTATTTAAAATTTAAATAACTTCTGTGATAAGATTTATAAAAAAGGAGATTAAAATATCTTAGAAATTCTTTATATTTGTAAAAAACATCGATGTTTTATTTGATTTAGTAAAAATTTTTGAAGAAGAAATGGCGGAATTATTCGAGTTGAAATCAAAACAACTTACTATACTAAAAATTCAAATAGTAAATAGCAATTATAATTAAAAAGAGGTTTAAACTGTGAATTTAAATACTGATGATTTAATTACTTTACATACAAATATAAACAGACAAGTAGGAAAAGAAATATTTCCAAGTGGACTTAGGGCTTATGGCGAAAAATCTATATTAAAATCTATTCAAAAATTAATAGAAGACGATAAATTAGTTATAAAAAAAGATGTAGAAAATAGTTTGAATTATTTTACAGTTTCACAACTAAGAGAGTTACTTAAAAATAATAATCTTCCTATATCTGGAACTAAACCAAAACTTATTCAACGTGTTAAGGAAAATTTTGGTTCTATACAAAATATAGAACTTCCCTCTTATTATGACGCGACTGATGAAGGAATATTTTTAATAAGAGATACAAAATACTTAATGCACTTTATAACTAGTTGGGATCATATAAGTTACAAACAAGCTTTTTATATAGCTGAGCATTATATAGATAATACATGTGAAGATAAAATTTTAGCAATATATGATTATAAACTAAGTAAAAAAGATAATAATAATGACTTAATGGCGATATATAGAGCTTTATGTGACTATTATCTAAATGAAAAGAAAGATTTAGATAATAGTAGAAAATATTTAAATTTAATATATTATGATCACTTAAAAACATTAATTAACACTTTAGATTCAGATAGTATATACAATTCATATTATGATGAAGAAGATAAGTCATTAAAATATGAGTCAATAAAGACAGTAGTAAAAAATTATATAAAATATGATACTTTTGTAAATACTTATGAAATATTAATCATTGATTTGAACTATTCTATTGATGAATTAGTAAGTATGTTTAAAGAAGATATTAGTGAATATGAAAATGAGTTGAGTAACGAGCTAATTTATCATTTTATAAGCTGCATAGTGGCATATACTTTAGAAGAAAATGAAACAGAATCTGTATCAAAATTATATAAATGGTTAAAAAATGAATATCCTTATAAACACACAGATGAAGATTACGAAGATAACTATGACGATGGCTTCATTTCAATAGATATTCAAGAATTAATGAAAATAAAAGAAGATATCAATGTACATATTAATAAATATGACGGACGCATTATTCTATATTTAAAAGAAGAAAGACTAAGCACATTTTTGAGTGAAAATGACCATGAATATTAAAGTGAAAAATGGTTAATAGCTATTTTACAGGTGATATCAAAATCAAGACATGAAGAAATTCGTTTCCACTCGTTTCAAAAATAAAAAAGAGGTTCCTTATGTTTAAAATCCAAGATCAAAATTATTTTAAAAGAGCATTAAAAACCTTGGTTCTGTTGCAAAGTTGAATTTATAGTATAA
>NZ_KV830607.1:0-80542 GCF_001836805.1 Staphylococcus sp. HMSC062A01 | reverse complement strand
AGAGGGTCAGAGGTTCGAATCCTCTATGGCTCACTTATTAGCACTCCTAATCAGGAGTGCTTTTTTTATAAAATTAAATAAAACTATTATAGAGTTTATCTATTTGAAGATTGATTATATTGGTAATAAATCATTAATCAATTGCTGATTAATTGAATAATCTACTTTTTTTAATACAATCTATTTGTTCATATGACAGTTGAAATTATCATTGGTATAATTATGACTATGGAAAATATATTCGGAGGAGATGCTATGGATTTTTCCAACTTTTTTGATAATCTTAGTACATTAAAAATTGTGACGAGTGTGCTGGATTTACTTATAGTATGGTATGTCCTTTATCTTCTCATAACTGTATTTAAAGGAACCAAAGCAATTCAATTACTTAAAGGTATTCTTTTTATTGTAATTGGTCAACAAGTGAGTAAAATTCTAAATTTAACTGCTACATCTAAACTTTTTGATATTGTAATTCAATGGGGTGTTCTTGCGCTTATTGTTATTTTCCAACCCGAAATAAGAAGAGCATTGGAGCAGTTAGGTCGTGGAAGCTTATTTAAACGTTATAATAATACATACAGTCATGATGAAGAAAAGTTAATTGAAGCAGTATCGAAAGCTGTTCAATATATGGCTAAAAGACGTATTGGTGCTTTGATTGTTTTTGAAAAAGAAACGGGATTACAAGATTATATTGAAACGGGTATAGCGATGAATTCTGAAATATCTCAAGAATTATTAATTAATGTATTTATACCAAATACGCCGCTACATGATGGTGCAATGATTGTTCAAAATTCTAAGATTGCTAGTGCAGCTAGTTACTTGCCTTTATCAGATAGTGCTAAAATTTCTAAAAGTCTAGGAACTAGACATAGAGCTGCAGTGGGTATCTCTGAAGTTTCAGACGCATTTACAATTGTTGTTTCAGAGGAAACAGGTTCAATATCTGTAACTTTTGATGGTAAATTACGTAGAGATATCTCAACTGAGGTATTTGAAGAATTATTAGCCGAACATTGGTTTGGCACACGCTTTCAAAAGAAAGGTGTGAAATAAGATGCTAGAAAGTAAATGGGGTCTCAGATTTATTGCTTTACTATTGGCAATCTTTTTCTATTTATCAGTTAATAATGTATTTGGAAATATTTTTAGTAATGATAATTTATCACAAAATTCATCTAAAACAATTGAAGATGTACCTGTTGAGATAATTTATAATTCCAAAGAATTACATGTAACTAAAGCTCCTGAGACTGTTAATGTAACTGTTTCAGGTCCACAATCTAAATTATTAAAAATCGAAAACGCCGATGATATCAAAGTTGCAGTGGATTTATCCAACGCTAAAGCCGGAAAATACAAAGAAGACTATATCGTTAAAGGCTTAAGTAATGATATTAATTACAATGTTAAACCTAAGCAAGCTTATGTTACTTTGGAAAATAAAGAAACTAAAACGATGCATGTTCAAGCAGATATAGGGAAAGATGATATAGACCCAAACTATAAAGTGAAAGACAGTTCTGTTGAGCCTAATTCTGTCAAAATAACTGGAGGACGAGAACAACTTAAGAAAATCGCATATTTAAAAGCTACTTATAAAGAAGCTAACAAATTAAGGCAAGATACTTCTGATGTAGCAGATGTTACTGCTTTTGATAAATCATTAAATAAATTAAATGTTAATATACAGCCTAATGAAGTCAAATTAAATGTTAAACTCCAAGAATACAGCAAAAAGGTTAAAGTTAAAATTAATAAAAAAGGCAGTTTACCTGATGGTGCTAGCTTGGATGATATAACACTTGATGAGAATGAGATAGAGATTTATGGTAATAGAGATGATTTACAAGATATTAATGAGATAGAGGCAAATGTTGATCTTAAGAATATAACTGAATCTACAGATCAGAATGTTCAATTAAATTTACCAGATAAAGTAAAGAAATCTGATCCAGATGAAATAACAGCACATATTAGCTTAAAATAACAAATTAAAAAGGAGTATTAATGATGGGAAAATATTTTGGTACTGATGGAGTAAGAGGAATAGCCAATAAAGAGTTAACACCTGAATTAGCATTTAAGTTGGGTCGTTATGGTGGTTATGTATTAGCACATAATGAAGGTGCTGATAGACCAAAAGTTTTAGTTGGTAGAGATACACGTGTGTCAGGTGAAATGCTTGAATCTGCTTTGATTGCAGGATTAGCTTCAATTGGGGCTGAAGTTATGAGATTAGGTGTTATATCTACACCTGGAGTAGCTTATCTTACTAGAGAAATGGGAGCTGAATTAGGTGTAATGATTTCAGCTTCGCACAATCCAGTGGCTGATAATGGAATTAAGTTCTTCGGTGCAGATGGTTTTAAATTATCTGATGCCCAAGAGGAAGAGATTGAAACATTATTGGATCAAGAAAATCCTGATTTACCAAGACCAGTTGGAACAGATATTGTACATTTTTCTGATTACTTCGAAGGTGCTCAGAAATATTTAAGCTACTTAAAATCAACTATTGATGTTAATTTAGAAGGATTAAAAATCACACTTGATGGTGCAAATGGTTCTACATCAGCACTAGCACCTTTCTTATTTGGAGATTTAGAAGCTGATACTGAAACAATTGGCTGCAGCCCAGATGGTTATAATATTAATGATAATTGTGGATCAACTCATCCTGAATTATTAGCTGAAAAGGTTCTTGAAACTGAAAGCGACTTTGGTTTAGCATTTGATGGCGATGGTGATCGATTAATTGCTGTTGATGAAAAAGGTAATATTATTGATGGTGACCAAATCATGTTTGTTATTGGTCAAGAAATGCATAAAAACCAAGAATTAAACAACGATATGATTGTTTCTACTGTTATGAGTAATTTAGGTTTCTATAAAGCTTTAGAAAACGAAGGTATCAAATCTAATAAAACAAAAGTTGGAGATAGATACGTAGTAGAAGAAATGAGAAAAGGTAACTACAACCTTGGTGGTGAGCAATCAGGACATATTGTTATGATGGATTACAATACTACAGGAGATGGTTTATTAACTGGTGTTCAATTAGCTGCTGTTATTAAAATGAGTGGTAAACCTTTAAGTGAGTTAGCTGCTCAAATGAAAAAATATCCGCAATCTCTAATCAATATTAAAGTTACAGATAAGCATCATGTAGAAGAAAATGTAGATGTTAAAAAAGTGATGGATGAAGTAGAAACTGAAATGAATGGTGAAGGTAGAATTTTAGTTAGACCATCAGGTACAGAACCGTTAATTCGTGTAATGGTCGAGGCTTCAACTGACGAAGATGCGCAACGTTTTGCACAACGAATTGCTGATGAAGTTCAATCTAAAATGGGCTTAGAGTAACCAATTTAATAAAACAATTTTCGTTTTCCTTCAAAGTTTACATTTAATGTGTAGCTTTGGAGGTTTTTTAAATGATTAATTAACGGTTATTGTTGAAGCGCTTTCATTTAATTGGTTGCGATATTGTTTGGTAATAATTTAATAATAAGAAACAATTATTATGTATTTTAGAAGATTACAAAAGATATTTATTTTAAATTTTTACTAAAAAGGTCGGAAATTGTTTGCATTCATTTATCTGAAAAGTGTAAAATAAATAATATTGGAAGGAGGAAAGTTCAAAATTAATTATAAAGCGCCAGGGCAAAATATAAGTGTACCTATAATCAAAAGTTAAATATGAGAGCTTTTGTAGGGCAATTTATTACTTTGCAGACGAGGAGAATAGTCATCGAAAATATCGGCGGATGCTATTCCGGATGTGGCTCATTCGTTAGCTTATTATTTAAAACATTTAGGTAACTAAATGCACAAAAATAATAAGAATGCCTAAAATTTATAAAATCTTAGAAATATAATATGGCTTTAATGGGTAAATACAATAAAGATAAAACATTAATAATAAATAGAATTTTTAATAAAATTACTAATGTTTAAAAACACGTTACCTTTTTAAATTTTATATAACAGATAAAATTTTCAAGCTATATTTAACGGAGGAAAAATTTATGTGCGGAATTGTAGGATATATTGGATATGATAATGCAAAAGAATTATTATTATCAGGATTAGAAAAATTAGAATATAGAGGGTATGACTCAGCTGGTATTGCAGTTGCAAACGATAATGGTACAACTGTTTTTAAAGAAAAAGGTCGTATTGCAGAATTAAGAAAAGTTGCTGACAACAATGACACTGATGGTCACGTTGGTATCGGTCACACACGTTGGGCTACACACGGTGTACCAAGTACAGTGAATTCACATCCTCACCAATCTAATAATGAACGTTTTACATTAGTTCATAATGGTGTAATTGAAAATTATGAAGAATTAAAAAGTGAATATTTATCAGATGTAACATTCCAATCTGAGACAGATACAGAAGTTATTGTTCAATTAGTTGAACACTTCTCGAATAAAGGTTTAGAAACTGAAGAAGCTTTCTCTAAAGTAGTTTCTCTATTACACGGTTCATATGCATTAGGCTTACTTGATAATCAAGATAGCGATACAATCTATGTAGCTAAAAACAAATCACCTTTATTAGTTGGTGTTGGAGAAGGCTTCAATGTCATTGCATCAGACGCATTAGCTATGATTAAAGTAACGAATGAATACAAAGAAATTCATGACCATGAAATTGTTATTGTTAAAAAAGACAGTGTAACTATTAAAGACCTTGATGGAAATGTACAAGATCGAGACACTTATACTGCTCAAATCGATGCTTCAGATGCTGAAAAAGGTATCTATGATCACTACATGCTTAAAGAAATTAATGAACAACCAGCAGTTATGCGTCGTATTATTCAAGAGTATGAAGATGAAAATGGTGACCTAAAAATTGACCCTGAAATTGTTAAGGATGTTGCAGCTGCAGATCGTATATATATCATCGCAGCAGGAACAAGTTATCATGCAGGTCTAGTTGGTAAAGAATACTTAGAAAAATGGGCTGGTGTACCTACTGAAGTACATGTAGCTTCTGAATTTGTTTATAACATGCCACTATTATCTGAAAAACCATTATTCATTTATATTTCTCAATCAGGTGAAACTGCTGATAGCCGTGCAGTGTTAGTAGAAACTAACAAATTAGGTTACAAATCATTAACAGTTACAAATGTGGCTGGTTCAACATTATCACGTGAAGCAGATCATACATTGTTATTACATGCTGGTCCTGAAATTGCAGTTGCTTCAACAAAAGCATATACAGCTCAAATTGCTGTTTTATCAATCTTATCTCAAGTTGTAGCTAAAGCACATGGTCGAGATAATGATATTGATTTATTGAGAGAATTAGCTAAAGTAACAACTGCAATTGAAACAATTGTAGATGATACTCCAGTAATGGAACAAATTGCTAAGGATTTCTTAGAAACAACGCGTAATGCATTCTTCATCGGACGTACAATGGACTATAATGTAAGTCTTGAAGGCTCATTAAAACTAAAAGAAATTTCATATATTCAAGCTGAAGGATTCGCTGGTGGAGAACTTAAACATGGTACAATTGCATTAATTGAAGACGGCACACCTGTAATCGCATTATCTACACAAGAAAAGGTTAACTTATCAATTCGTGGTAATGTCAAAGAGGTAGTAGCACGTGGTGCAAAACCATGTATTATCTCTATGGAAGGTTTAGAGAAAGAGGGAGATACTTATGTAATTCCACATGTACATGAGTTATTAACTCCGCTTGTATCTGTAGTTACATTACAATTAATTGCTTACTATGCAGCACTACACAGAGGATTAGACGTAGATAAACCTCGTAACTTAGCTAAATCAGTTACAGTTGAATAATTCGTATAAATTTTGAGTCGGGATAAAATTTAATAAGGTTAGACAACATTGAAATTGAAGTGGCTAACTTAATTATGAAAGCGTTAATCGTATGCTCTTCTCTAATGTAGTTACCCTAGTGGGAGCAAGATGTTAAATTCATTAAGAATTTGATCTTGCTCCTTTTTTATTTGAAATACTAACTTATAAAATATACAGTCTGTTATTTTGAAAAATGTCTGAATTATCTTACAATTATCGTATTGTGAGGTGATACTATGCTAATTTCAATGAATAATGTACATCGATATAGAAGAGGTAAGCATATATTAAACGGTATTGATTGGAATATTAAAAAAGGGGATAAATGGATATTATATGGTTTAAATGGTGCTGGAAAAACAACTTTATTAAATATTCTAAACGCTTATGATTCAATTACAAGGGGCAACATAGTCCTTTTTGGTATGACACCTGGAATGGTTGGATATTCAGCAGATAATGTGAGACAACATATAGGTTTCATTTCAAACAAGCTCACTAATCAATTTCAAGATGGAGAGCATGTGATAGATGTGGTATTAAGTGGCTATTTTAAATCTATTGGCCTATACAAAACATTCAATCATCAACAATTTTTAGAAGCGCAGAAGCTATTAAAATTAGTCGGTATGGCAGAATTTGAGAATGAATACCTCGGTTATTTATCAACTGGACAACAACAAAGGGTTATGATTGCACGTGCGCTTATAAGTAATCCAGAATTATTAATTTTAGATGAGCCAGCTTCGGGCTTAGATTATTTAGCGCGTGAAACACTATTGGAAGTATTAGAAACTTTATCACATGAGCGACCTGAAATTACTATCATTTATGTGACACACTTCATTGAAGAAATCATACCAATATTTGATAAAATTTTTATTTTAAGTAAAGGCATGAATTTTGCACAAGGAAAGATTGATGATGTTTTAACTAATAAGACGATGTCATCTCTTTTCAATAGAAATGTAGAAGTTGTGAATTATAAAAATCGATTTTCTTTACACATGATAGGGTAATCTCGTTGCACATTTCATCAAATAATGCCACAATTTTAAAAAAGACACGTAAAGGAGAAGGCTACATGACATTGAATAATATCAAAGCGATTTTTCTAGATATGGATGGAACAATTTTACATGAGAATAATAAAGCTTCAATTAAAACAAAATCAATTATTGATGAATTACGAGAAAAGGGATATAAGGTATTTTTAGCAACTGGTCGATCATATACAGAGATTGATCAACTTGTACCTCCTCAATTTGAAGTTGATGGAATCATCAGTTCTAATGGTACGAGTGGAGAAGTAAACGGTGATAATCTTTTCATGCATAGTTTATTGAGTGAAAGTGTTAAACGAATCGTATCTTTAGCACAACAGCAAGAAATATATTATGAAGTTTTCCCATTTAATGGATCAAGAATTGCGCTAAATGAAGATAAAGCATGGATGCAAGAGATGATTAAAGGTGATACGCCTCCAAATCATGTAAGCGAAAGTGAATGGAAATCAAGATTAGATGCAATGTCTGGTAAGATTGATTGGAAAGAGGACATACCTGAAGATGACTATGCTAAAATTTATTTATTTACGCCAAACTTAGAAAAAATAACAACTTTTAGAGATGAACTTATTCAAAATCAAGTGCTTTTAAACATTAGTGTTTCTAATTCATCAAGATTTAACGCTGAAACTATGGCATATCATACCGATAAAGGAACGGGTATTAAAGAAATGATAGAACACTTTAATGTTAAACAAGAAGACACGCTTGTAATAGGGGATAGTGATAATGATAGAGCTATGTTTGCATTTGGTGGTTATAGCGTCTCAATGAAAAATGCACGACAAGAAATACAGGAAATTACTAATGAAGTGACACAATTCACTAATGAAGAAGATGGCGCTGCATTATTCTTAGAAAGCAAATTCCTAAAATAAAATTGTGGAACATAAAAGGTGGAACCCTTATTTAATTGGGTTCCACCTTATTTGTATTATTTATCTTTATTGAAATTATGACTTGCTTCATCTTTGGAATTCTCAGATTTTTGTTTAACATTGTTTGTAACATTATTTGAATGTTCTTCAACATTGTTTTTAGAAGATTGATGAGTATTGTCAATTTTTTGTTGATTACTCAATGTGTCATTTTTATTTTTGTGCTTTTTCTTCTTCTCGTTAGTAGTTTTATTTAATTTTTCACCACGTTTTAAGAAGTACTGAACTGCACCCATTATAAGAACAAAATAAAGGATTAAACGTAATATAACAATAATTACTTGTGCTACATACAGAATGACTGTAGCAACTTTTTGAGACATGTTTCCAGTTGTTACAGAAAGAATTGCACCAAGTGGTTGAGTAATGATAATAATAATTAAATTTAATAAAAGAACAGCTATAAAGAATTTAAACCAAGTTTTATGGCCATTTCTAATACCTTTAAAGCCATCTTTAAAGTGAGACATGGCACTATAGTTAGATTCTCTTACTAATGAAACAGTATAATTAATCATTAAAATGAAAAAGAACCATGATACGATTGATGTAATTAATCCAATAATAATTAAAATAATAATTTGAATTGTTAATAAAATGGCAATTGCATTATCAGATGAACTTACAGCTGACTGTAATGATGTAAATAAAGGTGTTAATGCTAAATTAAATAAATAATTTAATGCCATTATAATTAAGTACATCACTATAAATAAGCCAATTGAGATTAATGATAAAATTAAACTCTTACCATATTTACCTTTTTTGAATGCAACAAATAAGTCATTGAAATGAACATTTTCACTTGAAATTGCTTTTGCAATAATATTAATTGCACCTGCTAGTAATTGATAACCTGCAAATATAAAGAATAATAATCCCAATAATAAAGCCAGGATCATAATAATTAAATATGGACCCGATGATTGTTGTAATTGCGCTGCTAGCTGCATTTGCATGAAATATTGCATAAAGAAAGTTCTAGCAACAGCAAAAACCGCAAATACTACAATGAAACTAACGATACTAAACAAAATCGTCTTAAGAATTTGCGGTTTAGCATTTTTTAATGCCAAACTATGATATTTGAACAAATATAAGCACTCCTTTACTTTAATATAAATACAATATCAAAATTTATACTTTTTTTAAAATAATATCTAACATATTTGAAGATTAAGTGTTAAAATATGCTAATGATTAAATTTTGAAAGGAGATATCATCATGAAATTCGCGATTATTACAGATGTGCATGGTAATTTCGATGCATTACAAACTGTCTTAGATGATATTGATAATAGAGAAGATATCGATAAAATTTACAATCTCGGGGACAATATCGGAATTGGTCATGAAACAAATAAAGTACTAGATACAATATTTGATCGTGATGATATGGAAATTATAGCTGGTAATCATGATGAAGCGGTTATGTCATTAGTAAATAACACGCCTTATCCTGAAGATTTGAAGGATAAATTTTATGAGCATCATCAATGGATAGAGAGCCATATGGATGAAGATTACTATGACCAACTTAATTTGTTACCTAGATATATCGAAAAAACTATTTGTGGAAAAAAATTACTATTCATTCATTATGAAATTGAGAATCAAAAATTGGAGACTGGCATAGAAGGACAGCCGTTTAGTCCAATTACTGAAAATAGTAAAGAAAATATTATTGAATTATTTAAAGATAAAGATGCTGATTTAATTGCATTTGGCCATAACCATCAAATGCATTTATATGATGATAATAAAACAATTTATTTTAATCCTGGCGCAATAGGTTTAAACAATGGAGCCAATGCCGTCTACGGTATTGTAACTATTAATGATAATGAGTTTTCAATCGAAAGAATTAAGCTACCTTATGATAATGAAGAATATTTACAAGGGTTTGATGAAAAACAAGTGCCAGCGAAGCAACTCATTTTTGAACATTTTCTATAAGTTTTAAAAATCAGGGGTTAGACAGAATTTAACTCGAATTCAACGTCTAACCCCTGATTAATTTTTAATAAGTTATACTAATGTGAGTGTTGATGCATAACTCCAGAACATAAAATTGATTCGTCATGTTGATGTTTTGGTGTTTCTAATTGAATCGTCATATGTTGTATATTAAGATGTGCTAATTCATGTTCTATTTGCTTAAGTAATTGTTCACAAGCCTCTATCGCAAGTGATTTATCTACTACTGCATGACAACTTAAAGCATTCATATCATTAGAAATAGTCCAAACATGATAATCATGAACATTTTGTATTTCCTCATGACCCATTATTGTATAGATGATTTGTTCTAAATCTATGTCAGAGGGCGTTCCTTCCATTAAAATATTAATAGATGATTTCGTAATTCCGTATGCACTCTTTAAAATTAGCAGTGAAACCACTATACTCGCAATAGGGTCTGCAATTGTAAAATTAAATGTCCATATGAGTATTGAGGCAATAATTGCACCAACAGACCCTAATAAATCTCCTAGTACGTGAATAAACGCACCACGCATATTTAAATTGTGATTGGTATCTCCGCCTTTAAACATTATAAGTGCTACTACGATATTAACTATTAAGCCTACTAAACTAATAATAAACATTTCTGTTGATTGAACTTCAGGTGGTGCAAAAAATCTTTTAATTGCTTCAACGATAATAACTATACTAATAACAAATAAAGTGACGCCATTAAACAATGCAGCTAAAACTTCAAAACGTTTATAACCAAAAGTTTTACTAGATGTGGCATTCTTTTCAGCATATATAAATGCAATAAGGGCAACACCTAGAGAAACTGTGTCGCTGAACATATGTAGTCCGTCAGATAATAATGCTAAACTATTAGCAATAAAGCCACCTACAATTTCTATCACCATGAAAAGTCCAATAATAATAAAGGAAATGGCTAAAATTTTTTTATTACTAGTGTGTACATGTGAATGGTTGTGTGAATGTGTATGAGAATGACTAGTCATTTGAAACTTCACCTCTTAGATGTTTCGTATGATGAATGGCTTGTTTCAATAGGGTTGAAACATGTTGATCATCAATCGAATAGATTTTTGATTGACCTTGTCTTAAGGACTTAACAAGTCTAGCTTGTTTAAGGATTTTAAGTTGATGATAAACATTAGACTGGCTCAAGTTTAGCGTATGTGTAATATGACCAACACTAGATTCCTCTTGCTCTAACAATAATAGAATTCTTAATCTATTTGTATCACTTAGTGCTTTAAAAATTTCCGTAGTCTGTATTAAGGTAGCATCTTCGTTCCAACTGCTTAAAGATACATTCAAATAAATCACCCCTTAATATATGAATATATGTTCATATATTAATTTAATATACATGATTGACTATGTCAAAAATGACTTACGTTTTAATTTTTATTTAAGTGGTAAATTGATGGAAGTAGAAATATTAAGGAGGACGATTTGAATGAGTTTATTAGTTATAGGTGCTAACGGTGGAGTAGGTTCTAAATTAGTAAAGCAACTAAAAGAAGATCAGGTAGATTTTACAGCTGGAGTACGTAAAAACGAACAGATCGAAACATTAAAGCAAGATAATATTGAAGCAACTTTAGTTGATGTAGAAAAAGATAGTATTGAAGACTTAACTGAAACATTTAACGGTTATGATAAAGTTTTATTTACTGTGGGTTCTGGAGGCAGTACAGGTGCTGACAAAACTATTATTGTAGATTTAGATGGTGCGATTAAGACAATTGAAGCTAGTAAACAAGCCAATATTAAACATTATATTATGGTGTCAACGTATGATGCTCGTCGTGAAGCTTTTGATTCAAGCGGTGATTTAAAACCATATACAATTGCTAAGCACTATGCTGATGAACACTTAAAAAATTCTGGATTAAATTATACGATTGTTCATCCAGGTGCGTTAGAAGATAAAGAAGGAACTTCTAAAATAGAGACTGATTTATACTTTGATGGAAGAGGTTCTATACCTAGAGAAGATGTGGCATCTGTGTTAAAAGAAGTTGCTTTATCTGAGAATAAATTCATAAATAAAGAATTCCAAGTTATTACAGGTAATCAATCAATAATCGAAGCATTGTCTTCATTTGAATAAATGAGTTGTTTAAAGATAATCATTGAATTAAAAAATGCTTTCATTAAACTTTAACTAATAGTAATTATTTCAGTTGTGGTGGGATAATGAATTCTAATTGAATTCTGTCCCACTTCTTTATGTGTTTTATCATTTAAATAATTTCTATTAAAATAGAGATAAAGTTGATATAATAAAGAAACGAATGGTAACACAAGTGATGTTGAATAATTATTTTGAATATAATTTCACTTTTACATAATTAATTTTTAAGTTTTATACATATAAATCAGATATTATCATTTACTTTAGAAATAGAGAATATAGCCTTAAATGGTTTTAGGAGGTGCAACTATGCCATTATTTTTAAAGCCTATTTTTTTCGAGAAAATTTGGGGCGGTAATAAATTAACTCAATTCAATTATGATATACCTAGTGAATCCACAGGAGAATGTTGGGGGATTTCTGCACACCCAAATGGAAAGAGTATGATCCTTAACGGGCCTTTTGCTGGACAAACATTAGACCAAGTTTGGACGCAACATAGAGAATTGTTCGGTGATTTTCCAAGCAAAGATTTTCCGTTATTGTGCAAAATAGTTGATGCGAATGAACCGCTATCGATTCATGTTCACCCAGATGATTCTTATGCTTATGAATTTGAAAATGGGCAATATGGCAAATCAGAATGTTGGTATATTATTGATGCAGAAGAAGATGCTGAAGTTTTAATTGGTACTACGGTTAACTCTAAAGAAGAACTGAAAGATCAGATTAGCCAAGATAATTTCTTGGAATCTTTAAAAAGAGTTAAAGTACAACCTGGGGAATTTTATTTTATTCCTGCTGGTACTATACATTCAATCGGTTCAGGTATAACTGTGTATGAAACAATGCAATCTTCAGATATTACATATAGATTATATGATTATAATAGACAACGTGAAAATAGTTCTTCATTAGATGTTGATAAAGCATTAGATGTTATTCAATATTCTCAAGAACTACCTAGTATCGTTCCCGAAAATGAAATTATTGAAAATCATAAATGCAGTCACATTGTGTCTAATGATTTCTTTACAATGGTTAAATGGGAAGTTAGTGGGACATTAAATTATATGAAACCTAGAGAATTTTGTCTTGTTTCAGTTTTAAATGGTGATGGACAAATTATTATTGATGGAGAAATCTTCAAGATTCAAAAAGGTTCCAATTTTGTGCTGACTTCAGAAGACTTAGATAGTGTCTTTGAAGGAGACTTTACGCTAATCATTAGTTATATTTGATTTTTATTGTTCGTGTTATAAATGATTCATTGTATTAAAGAGGAGTGTGAATATTGAAACAGTTTTTATATATATCTTTAGTATGTGGTGTGATAGCAGGGGCAGGTGTCTTTTTCAATATGCCACAATATCCTTCACTTGTTATTCCTAGAGTTGTTGCTATATTAGGTATTATAAGTGCAATTATTACTATTAAAGACAAAGATTTAAGTGGATTACTAAAACTTGGTGGCATCATGATCAATCTAATGCCATTATTAGGTAGTTTACTAGCACCTCATTAAATTAATGCATAGGGGAATATTTAGAATTATTTATAATGGATTCTGAATGTTCCCCTTTATAACAACTTATTAAAATGAGATAAAACACTAAAAAAATTAAACATAAATAACGACGATATGTTAAGATTTATAGCATAACTTAATAAACATAGCATTTAATTAAAATACAATGAAATCAATTAAAATACATAATAACTTTCGAGAATTAATTTAAAGGAGACCCACAATGGAAGAAGAAGTAAATTACTTTTGGCTTAACTGTGGCTATACTAGATGGAATCACAATGAACCGTTAGTAGGTCAAACAACATTATTTGAATCTGGAGCTCAATTCAACCCTACTCAAGGTTTTAGAGCCTTCAAAAAGGCTAAGACAGGGGATCAAGTTATATTTTATCAAGTCCAAACAGATACTGGGTTACTTGGTATTGGAGAAATTATTAGTGTTCAAACAGGTGCTCAAAATAAAATTAGAGTTGAATTTAAATTTAATGAACTATTAAAACCACTTACAACTGATTATTTAAAACGAAGTGAAACGCTTGATTTTCGCATGAATAATATGCGTGAAACTTTAATCAATCAATTAACTAAAGAAGAGTATGATTTAATTGTTTCACTAGGTAAAGGTGAAGTGAAACTTCCACGTTATTTCTTCCTTTCTGAAACTGAGTCATTTGAATCAGGAGAATATTATACTATTTATACTCATACGTATAATGGCATTAAACGTAATGGATATCATTTTTACAATCAGTTAGAAATAGGAGATAATCTTATCTTCTATAATAAATATGAAAATCAATCAGTGGTAGGTATTGGAGAAGTTTCTCGACATATTCATGAGAAACCACCTATTCCTGGTAGAACAAATAGTACTGCCATTGAAATATATTATGATAAGCATATTACTCCAGTGACATTAGGTGCATTAAATAAACATCCTAAGTTAAAAAATCTTTATTTTTTACAAGAAAATGCGAAACAAGCCATCGCAAGCATGAGTCAAACTCAATACGATGCTATTATTGAAATGAGTAATAATGATAGTGTGAAAACACCTTTTGAAACAATTAAAAAAACTGAAATTGATTCAGCAAGTCATGATGAGTCAATACAACCTTTTATATTGTTGGTTGTGGAACAACGTGAAGAAGGATTGAAAGCGGCAAATAATTTATTACAAAAGACAAATGCAAATCCTGTAATAACTAGTGGACATCCGGATTTTACAGAGGACATGTTATATGGTAAATATTTACCAAATGAAACTGGTGCCCTATACTATCGCGAAGGTTTTATCACTCAATTAATGCCTAAAAATGATAAAAGTTATTTAGTCATCGATAATTTTAATAGAATTGATCCTGACATTTTCCAAACTTACATCAATGTGTTAGAAGGATATGAAGTAACATTACCTAGATATAATAAAGAGGGACAAATGGTAAAATGGTCAAGAGAAAAAGATTCATTCTATCATTTTAATCCGAACTGGCATATTATTGGTGTAACTTACGACCGTCTAGAAGATATAAAAAGCAAATATTCAAATCAATTTCTTAAATATACAAGAATTGTAAAAGTAAATCATGAATAACTTAAGATAACTAAACCTGAGACGTTTTACTATGTCTCAGGTTTTTAATTTTATTATTATGGCTTTAACATTTTATATCAAATTTAAATCATTCATAGTTAAAGGCATGCTATGCTATGGACATTTTTAGTGTTTAATGTAAGGCATAGAATGGAATATTAATAATAAGAATTAGAGGAAGGTGAAAGAAATGCCTATTATTTATTACGATGGTAATTGTGTTTATTGTTATAACTATTGCATTTGGTTAATACAGAATGGACTTCCTAAGAGTTATGAATTCGCAACTTTAAAAGGGGAAGCAGGGCAACACTTATTTGAACAACATCCAGAAGCATTAAATAAAAACAGCGTGATTTTACAACGTGGTCAACATTTAGAGTTTAAATCCAATGCGATTGCTAATCTTATCATGACTACAACAAATTACAAGTGGTTAGGATTGTTAATTAAAGTCATTCCACGTCAAATAAGAGATCTAGCGTATAATTTATTTGCAAATAATCGAAATAGGATGTGGAAGACGCATTGGCATAAACCAAATGAATATGAAAAATCCTTTTTCATAGATGATAAACGCATATAATTGATAAAATATTATCATAATTGATAATGAGAGGTTTGTTAGTAAATATATATTATTTTAGTTGCTGATGTTAGTCACTTTTTAATCACTGGTAAATAAGTTTTAATAGTTGATAGGAAAAGGTGGTTATAAAAATCAGTGCAAAAAATGTTAAGCATAACTATTTACAGATTATAATAATTATAATATAGTAGTAATTGTAATAAAGAGGAACCAATTCAGAAGTACAAGGAGAGAATATAATGAGTCAACAAGATGTAGTAAAAGAATTAAATCAACAAGTTGCAAACTGGACTGTAGCATATACTAAATTACACAATTTCCATTGGTATGTTAAAGGACCTAATTTCTTCTCATTACATGAGAAATTCGAAGAGTTATACAATGAAGCTAGCCAATATGTAGATGACTTAGCTGAACGTATTTTAGCAATTGGTGGAAATCCAGTTGGTACATTGAAAGAAAGTCTTGAAATTTCTATCGTTGATGAAGCTGGTAAAAATTACTCAGCTGAACAAATGGTTGAAGCCTTCTCTAATGATTTAACTCATATTTCAGAGCAATTAGTTAAATCTATAGAAGTAGCTGGAGAAGCTGGCGATGATGTTTCAGAAGATATGTTCATCGGTATGAAAAATTCTGTTGATAAACACAATTGGATGTTCAAATCATATTTAGTTTAATTAATCATATAAAAAGGTGCTTGAGATTTCATTATCGTCTCAAGCACCTTTTATTATCTATTAGAATTTGATATTACTCGGCGATTTCCAATGCAATTTCCATCATTTGAGTAAATGAATTTTGTCTTTCTTCAGCTGTAGTTGCTTCGTCTTTTAGAATATGGTCACTAACTGTAAAAATACCTAACGCTTTTTTACTAGCATTAATTGCATTCAAATATAAACCTGCTGATTCCATTTCTATACCCAATATTCCCATTTTTTGCCAATTATCATTGAATAATTTATCAGCATTGTAGAATGTATCTGAAGATAAAACATTACCTACATGGCTTACTGCTCCTATTTCATCTGCTACATTTTTAGCTTTAGTGATGAGATTATAGTCAGCTATTGGAGCAAAGTGACCAGGTATATTAAATTGATCAACATAATTAGAATTTGTAGATGCTGCTTGAGCAATAATGACATCATATAAATTTACATTCTCTTGTAATGCGCCACATGAACCTACGCGAATAATAGTATCAACATCAAAGAAATTATATAACTCATAAGAATAAATACCGATACTTGGTATTCCCATCCCTGATCCCATTACAGAAACTTCTTTTCCTTTATATGTACCTGTGTAACCAAACATATTTCTAACTTCATTAAATTGTTCAACATTTTCTAAAAAGTTATCAGCAATATATTTTGCACGTAATGGATCGCCAGGCATTAAAACAGTCTTTGCGATTTTTGTTCCATTAGGTTGAATATGAGGTGTGCCATTTGTCATTAATATCTTCTCCTTATCATGATTGGTAAGATTAAGATAACATTTGTTTAACTTTTTTGCGAATTTTTGTACTATAGAAATGAGAGGACTATATTAATTTAAATAGTTAATATTCCAGTTAGATGGAATATCATTTAAATTTAACAACATATTGGAGGAAACTACTATGAATTATGCTAAATTTATTGATCACACATTATTGAAACCGGAATCTACACGTCAACAAATCGATCAAATTATTGATGAAGCCAAAGAGTATAACTTTAAATCTATTTGTGTAAATCCTACACATGTAAAATATGCAGCAGAACGATTAAATGATTCTGATGTATTGGTTTGTACCGTTATAGGTTTCCCACTTGGTGCTACTACAACTGCTACTAAAATCTTTGAAACTGAAGATGCCATTAAAAATGGCGCATCTGAAATTGATATGGTTATCAATATCGGCGCACTTAAAGATGGAAGATTTGAAGAAGTTCAAAAAGACATTGAGGGCGTAGTTGGAGCAGCAAATGAAAAAACAGTAAAAGTGATTATTGAAACTGTGCTTTTATCAGATGAAGAAAAAGTTAAAGCAAGTGAATTAGCGAAAGCAGCAGGTGCTGATTTCGTTAAAACATCAACTGGTTTTGCTGGGGGAGGCGCTACACCTGAAGATGTGAAATTAATGAAAGATACAGTGGGAGACGAATTAGAAGTTAAAGCATCAGGTGGCGTTCGCAGTTTGGAAGATTTCAATAAAATGATTGATGCAGGTGCTACGCGTATAGGTGCGAGTGCAGGTGTTCAAATTATTCAAGGCTTAGAGTCAGATTCAGATTATTAATAATGCAATTAACGTAACAGCACATAGATACAACAGCTTATTTTGAGAGGGGTTCAGAATTATGAGAATGGTAGATATTATTGAAAAAAAACGCGATGGTAAATCATTATCAAAAGAAGAAATTGAATTCTTTATCAAAGGTTACACGAATGGGGATATCCCGGATTATCAGGCATCGAGTTTAGCTATGGCTATCTTTTTCCAAGATATGAATGACGAAGAGCGCGCAGCATTAACTATGGCAATGGTTAATTCAGGTGATGTGATTGACTTATCAAAAATCAATGGTATTAAAGTTGATAAGCACTCAACAGGAGGCGTTGGTGATACAACTACATTAGTATTAGCGCCTCTAGTGGCAGCAGTGGGTGTCCCAGTAGCCAAAATGAGTGGTCGTGGCTTAGGACATACGGGTGGAACAATTGATAAATTAGAATCAATAAAAGGATTCCACGTTGAAATCTCTGAAGAGGATTTCATTAAACTTGTTAATGAAAATCAAGTAGCTGTTATTGGACAGTCAGGTAATTTAACTCCAGCTGATAAGAAACTTTATGCATTGAGAGATGTAACAGGGACAGTTAACTCAATTCCTTTAATTGCATCATCTATTATGAGTAAAAAAATTGCTGCGGGTGCTGATGCTATTGTCTTAGATGTTAAAACTGGTAATGGTGCTTTCATGAAAACATTAGAGGACGCTGAAGCGTTAGCTGATGCTATGGTTAGTATAGGGAATAATGTAGGTAGAAATACAATGGCTATTATTTCTGACATGAGCCAACCACTTGGTCGAGCGATTGGTAATGCTTTAGAATTGAAAGAAGCTATTGATACATTAAATGGTAAAGGACCAGAAGATTTAACTGAACTTGTATTAACACTCGGTTCTCAAATGGTAGTTCTAGCTAATAGAGCAAAAACACTTGAGGAAGCACGTCAATTATTAAATGAAGCAATTGAAAATGGTTCAGCTTTAGAAAAATTTAAAACATTTTTAGAGAATCAAGGTGGCGATGCCTCAGTAGTTGATGCGCCTGAACTATTACCAACAGCAACATATCAAATCGAGTATAAAGCTCAATCAAGTGGTGTAGTTTCAGAACTTATTGCTAATGAAATTGGTATTGCTTCAATGATGTTAGGTGCAGGGAGACAAACTAAAGAGGATGAAATAGATTTAAGTGTTGGGATTGTATTAAACAAGAAAGTAGGAGACGTTGTTAAAGAGGGAGATTCTTTATTAACCATTCACAGTAATCGTGAAAATGTTGACGACGTTATTAAGAAACTTGATGAAAGTATTGAAATTCAAGCACAAGCAACAACACCAACATTAATTCATAAAATAATTACAGAGTAGGAGGGAGTGTTAAATATGACTACACCATTCAAAAGAGTACATTTAATTGTTATGGATTCAGTAGGTATCGGAGAAGCGCCTGATGCTGCAGCTTTCAATGATGAAGGATCTCATACATTAAAGCATACATTAGAAGGATTTAACCAAACGCTACCTAATTTGGAAAAATTAGGATTGGGTAATATTGAAGAATTACCTGTTGTCAATAAAGTTGAACAACCAGGTGCTTTCTACACTAAACTTAGTGAAGCTTCAGTGGGTAAAGATACCATGACAGGACATTGGGAAATCATGGGCTTAAATATCATGCAACCATTTAAAGTATATCCAAACGGATTTCCTGATGAGTTAATACAAGAGATTGAAGAAATGACAGGTCGTAAAGTTGTAGCAAATAAGCCCGCTTCAGGGACAGCCATTATTGATGAATTAGGTGAGCATCAAATGAAAACTGGGGACTTAATCGTCTATACTAGCGCTGACCCAGTACTTCAAATTGCTGCACATGAAGATATTATTCCTCTTGAAGAATTATATGATATTTGTGAAAAGGTTCGAGAATTAACTAAAGATCCTAAATACTTAATTGGTCGTGTAATTGCACGTCCGTATGTAGGTGAACCAGGAAACTTTACACGTACTTCTAATCGACATGATTACGCACTCAAACCATTTGGCAAAACTGTTATGAATACATTAAAAGATAATAACTATGATGTTATTGCTATAGGAAAAATTAATGATATTTATGATGGTGAAGGTGTAACTGAAGCAATAAGAACAAAAAATAATATGGATGGTATGGATCAATTAATTAATGTCGTAAAAAAAGATTTTAATGGCATTAGTTTCTTAAATTTAGTTGATTTCGATGCACTATACGGCCATCGTAGAGACAAAGAAGGTTATGCACAAGCTATTAAAGATTTCGACGAGCGATTACCAGAATTAATCGACAATCTTCAAGAAGATGATTTAGTTATTATCACGGCTGATCACGGAAATGATCCTATTGCCGATGGTACTGATCATACTAGAGAGTTTATCCCAGTACTTATGTTTAGCCCTAAAATTGATAAATACCATGAATTATCAGGAGACAGTACGTTTAGTTCAATCGGTGCGACCATTGCAGATAATTTCAATGTGGAATTACCTGAATTTGGTAAGAGTTATTTGAATGAAATGGGAGTTGAACATTAATGAAAGTATTTCGTTATTTATTAGGTTTAGCATTTGGAACAGCTGGCGTTCTACATTTTACAAATGAACGGTCATTTAGAAATATTGTTCCAGAATACTTACCATTACGTAAAACAGCTGTTTTAGTAACAGGTGTATTTGAAATTTTCTTTGGTATTATGTTGTTATTAAAACGTCCTGCTAATTGGTTAAAAACAGGTATAAATCTTTTCTTATTAGCTGTATTACCAGCAAATATATATATGGCACGAAAAGAATTACCTTTAGGTGATAAACAAGTACCTAAATGGGCATTATACTCAAGACTACCAATGCAATTTGTTTTAATTGCACTAGTGAAAAAATTATAGAAGAGAAAAGTAAAACCACCAATACTTAAATATACTTAAGTATTGGTGGTTTTTATTTTAAGTATGAAATTTATTTACCTTCACCAAAAATATCTGACCATTGATTGCGTTTATCTAAAAATGCTTGCGCAATTTCTTTTGCACCTTCAAGTGAATGACTTGCTGCCCAACCGCATTGTACTTCATTGCAAGCGGGTACCTCAGTAGCTTCTAAAACATCATTTAGTGTTTTTTCAATTATATTTAACACATCTTCATAGTCGTCATGATTAATAAATGAAACATAAAAACCAGTTTGACAACCCATTGGACTTAAATCTACAACTTTATCAGTATGATTTCTAATGTTTTCAGCCATTAAATGCTCTAGTGAGTGTAATCCAGGCATTTCCATGTGCTCTTTGTTAGGTTGTTTGAAGCGAATGTCATATTTTTTAATAACATCACCATTTAAGCCTTCCATTGTACCAGCTAAACGGACGAAAGGTGCGACAACTTTAGTGTGATCTAGATTAAAACTTTCAACGTTCATTTTAGTCATGATAAATCCTCCTATATTAAATAAGCTTAATTATTAAGTTAACGATTTGATTGTATCAATAGTTAAGGGTATTTACAATTTTCAAAATTATAGTTAAACAAAGTGAATTGTGAGAAAATTTCGTAAATATAAAGTTATTTAATGACAACAATCTTTAAATCCGATAAAATAAGTAATAATTAATTGAGAAACGATATGGTTACAATATCCAAAATATTTTTAAAAATTTTTACAATAATAAGGGAGTTATGATTTATGAGTAATAAACAAGGAATTTTAGATTATATAGAGAATAATAAATATGATTATGTTGAAATTAGTCATAGAATACATGAACGCCCTGAATTAGGCAATGAAGAAATTTTCGCGTCTAGAACGCTTATAGATAAATTGAAAGAGAATGATTTCGATATAGAAACGGATATTGCTGGACACGCTACTGGATTTATAGCTACATATGATTCTGGACAAGAAGGCCCAGTTATTGGCTATTTAGCTGAATATGATGCATTACCAGGCCTAGGTCATGCATGTGGTCATAATATTATTGGAACTGCTAGTGTACTTGCGGGTTCAGCATTGAAACAAGTTATAGACCGCATCGGTGGCAAAGTTGTCGTGCTCGGTTGTCCTGCAGAAGAAGGTGGCGAAAATGGTAGTGCAAAAGCGTCATATGTTAAGGCTGATATTATCGATGCTATCGATATAGCATTAATGATTCATCCAGGTAATGCAACTTATCCAACCATTGATACACTAGCGGTGGATGTATTAGATATAAAATTTTATGGCAAAAGTGCACATGCTTCTGAAAATGCTGACGAAGCTTTAAACGCTTTAGATGCAATGATTTCATATTTTAACGGTGTAGCACAGTTAAGACAGCACATTAAAAAAAGTCAACGTGTACATGGTGTTATTTTAGACGGAGGAAAAGCTGCAAATATTATACCCGATTTTACACATGCTCGATTCTACACACGTGCAACAACTCGAAAAGAACTAGATATTTTAACAGAAAAAGTTAATCAAATTGCTAGGGGTGCCGCAATTCAAACAGGTTGCGATTATGAATTTGGCCCTATACAAAATGGTGTGAACGAATTTATTAAGACACCTAAATTAGATGAATTATTTGAAAAGTACGCGCTCGAAGTTGGTGAAGATGTAAGTCATGATGATTTTGGTTTTGGTTCAACAGATACGGGTAATGTCAGTCATATAGTACCTACGATTCATCCTCATGTGAAGATAGGATCTAGAAACTTAGTTGGTCATACACATAGATTTAGAGAGGCTGCAGCAAGTGTACATGGTGATCAAGCGTTAATTCATGGTGCGAAAATTATAGCATTAATGGGATTAGAACTAATTGAAAATAAGGGATTGTTTGATGAAATTGTTCAACAGCACTCTCATATAAAGGGGGAGTCAAAATGACGATAAATGAAAAAGGTCTAAAATTAACTTTAAGTGACTTATATAATGAAAATATAGTGTATAACTCGAGACCATCTTATGTTTCAAATCCATGGTTAAAGCCTGAGGAACATCAATCTAATTTCTTAACTGGTAGGGAAATGCTTATTGCAGATTCAATGCCAATGATTATACATGAAGCAAGTATTACTGAAAAATTAGACCAACTATTTAATCTTGTTGGAAAAAAAGTTCCCACAAATACGTATCAATTTAAAAACCGTGAAACATATGAAGCACTATTAAATCGAATTGTTAAAGAAGAAGGTAAAGATATATATTTTCAATATATTCATAGTGAAGATGTTGTTTCAGATAAATGCTACGCTGTAGATAAAGAGACATTTGTAGCTTTGAACAATAAAGCGCGAATACCAGAATGGACGAATCATAAATATTTACCAGAGCGAGAAATTGTATCGATAAATGATTTTAAAGCGCGCATAAAAGAATGGGATTTCCCTTTTGTAATTAAACCAGGTGATGACTTACCAACAGCTGGTGGATATGGTGTAATGATTTGCTATAATGAAGAAGACTTAGCTAAAGCAACACAACGTATTTTAGAAGCAAGTGATGCTACGGATAATTTAATTATTGAACAAAAAATTGAAGCGGTAAAGAATTATTGTGTTCAGTATGCTTATTCTGAAGAAATAGGTGTGACTTATTTAGGGACTACACATCAAATCACTGATAAATATGGATTTTATGCTGGAAATGAAAATGTTCATGATGTTCCTCAACAAGTTATTGATGCAGGAAGAGAAATTATGGAAAATGGTGTAAAGTTGGGTTTCTTCGGTGTAGCTGGATTTGATTTACTATTAGATAAAAACGATGATGTTTTTGCCATCGATTTAAACTTTAGACAAAATGGCTCAACAAGCATGTTATTATTACAAGAAGAATTAAATTCATCATATCAGAAATTCTATAGTTACTTCTCTAATGGTGATAATGAACATTTCTTTAATACAATTTTAAAATATGTCAAAAAGGGCGTATTATATCCATTATCTTATTATGATGGTGATTGGTTTGGAAAGAATGCAGTTAATTCTCGTTTTGGTTGTATATGGACTGGAGATTCAAAAGAAGCCATAGAGAAAATTGAAAAATCCTTTTTAGTTGAATTAGATAAAAATTAAATTACCCTAATCAATATCCATTGATAGGTATATAGCAATAATTTTAAAAAGCATAATTTCAATTCTTAGCATTTAAATGAATCAAAAGATAATAATTCAATATAGTTATAGCTCTATGCGTCAATTTGGGAGCAAGACATGGCATTCATCAAGAATACAGTCTTGGTCCTTTTTTTAGAATAGAAATTTGACGATATAAGTATTGTCGTTTAGTATTTTAATAGTTGCAAATTAGAAATGGAGGGTTATGCATTGTCTTATAAGAATGAGGCGTACTTTAAAGATGTACTGATTAATGAAGTGTTTTATGTTGCTAACAAAAATAAAAAACTGGTCAGACTAAATAGTAATAACCAAGATTATGTTGGCGTTTGGACTCAAGAAGGACAAGCGGAAGACTATTTAAAACATGCGTCAATCGATTATGACCGTGTGCTAAAAATTGATATTGATACATTCGTTACATATGAATTGGATGACTTATTTGATGAGGATGATCAAGTTATCATTAATCAAACATTACAAGAAACTGGTCAAATTGTAAAAGTCGTTAAAATGACTGATGAATTAATGTCAGAGTTGGATAAAATTCGTATTAAAGAATTTGTAAAGGATGTTGCCAAAGAAGACCAAGTATTTGGTTTATCAAAACATGGCGAAAATCACTTTATATTGATTAGTGATGATAGTGAAGACAAACCTCAAATCATGCCGGTTTGGAGCTTGAAAAATAGAGCACTCAAAGTTCGTGATGAAGATTTTGAGGAATGTGAATTAATTGAAATTGAAGGTAGTGTATTTAGTGATTGGTTAGATAAGTTGCGTGATAATGACCAAGCTGTCGCAATTGATTTGAAACCTGGTGTGGTAGGAACAGTCATTTCTGCACAAAAATTATCAAATGAATTAACTTTTTAATTTGAAGCACGTAACATTTAGTGAAATCTTGTCTTTATATATACATTAATAAATAGTCGATGTTAAATATGTCGATGCAGTTAAGAATTAGATAAATTGTAGAGGGAGCAGACAGAATTAATATTTTTCAAAATTTATTTGTTGTATCCCTAGCTAGCTTAGCTTGTAGAATTTCTTAAAGAAATTCTCTTTGCTGGAGCCCGTCTGCCATGCAAGGTTACTAGAATTAAAAAGCTTGTTACAAGTACGCTTTTTAATTCAGTCAACTACTGCCAATATATATTTGTAGCCTGAGGCATTGAATTATGTCCCAGGCTCTTTTCAATAATAAGTATTTAATTTAAATAAATTGCGCCAAGTGCTCCTGAAAAAGCACCATTCTCAATGTAATATGGTTTGAAACCACGTAATACCGTATAATCTTCAATTACTTCACGTAAAAGTGGATTATTGTTGAAAGAAGACCCGATATATACAACATTCTCAGTTTTATTTTCACGAGCAACGGTTATGGCCATAGTAGTTATTACTTCACCAACAACTCCAACCACTGATGCTAATTTATTAGCAGGTGAAAAATCTACGTCTAAATTATGTAAGACGTTTCCAAAGTTAGCAGCTGTTAATTCACCTGGAATAGGTGGTTCGGTATCTTTGTAAATATGCTTAACTTTAAGATCAATCGTATCTCTATCTCCAGACTGAGCTAGATTTGTAAGTGCTTCATAATCTGTAATTTGTGATAATAAGTATCCCAGTCCTTGAATCATACCTCCACCAGTACCTACACCGCCTACACGACGTTGTTGTTTGCCATCGAAATAATGTAACGAAGTGCCTGTACCGACATTAGCGAATATATATTCGTCAATATGATGACCTTGCTCTTTAAGAAGCATACCTAAACCTTTAGATGATGCATCGAATTCAACAAATATAGTTGCATCCACATTTAAACTTTCAGCTATAACGCCTGCATTTCCGCCAGTAAGACTGATTGATTCAAAAGTGTTTGCGTTTAACCATGCAATTACTTCTGAAATGTTTGTAGTAAGTTTTGTTTCATACGAACGTTCTTGTTGAGATTCTTGGACGATTTTTATTAGCGTACCACCGGCATCTATACCGACTTTCATTCTAGTTCACCTCGTGATTTTATATGTCATATTTATAGTAAAGCAAATTAGCTAAATTTCAATAGATTATTTTTAAATTGTAAAAATTTAAAACAATTGTACCTAATTAAAGTGGATTTTATTTTGATAAGTGTAAAAAAACAATTATAATAAAATTGATTAATTAAAAGAGGCATAGGGGTTAGTGGTTATGACTATAAAAAAGCAGTTTGAAAATATAACGATTCAAGAATTTGAAGAAAAGTATAGACAGGATGTAGTTAACTTTGAATTAAGTGAGAGACAACAAATATACTCATCCTTACCGAAATCAGTTCTAGATGATGCTCTTTCAGATTCAAATAGAGTGGCCAATATAGCTATTAATGAGTTTGGTGATGTTGTTGGTTTCTTTGTATTACATCAATATTATCAACATGAAGGGTATGATACACCTGAGAATGTTGTATATGTAAGATCATTATCAATTAATGAGAAGTTTCAAGGAAATGGCTATGGAACTACGATGATGATGTATTTACCTCAATATGTACAAGATTTATTCCCTGATTTCAATCACTTGTATCTGGTTGTCGATGCTGAAAATAAAGGGGCTTGGAATGTGTATGAACGTGCTGGTTTTATGCACACTGCTACTAAAGAAGAAGGTCCTATTGGTAAAGAACGCTTATATTATTTGGACTTAGATTCAAAACATGCGTCTTCACTACGATTAACTGAAAATGAAGCATCAAGTATTTCATCTTATAGTGTTGTTGATTTACTAAAAGATAACCAAAAGGTAGGTTTTATAGCACTTGAACAAACGGATAATCGAATTGATATTGTGGCTATTGAAGTGTATAAAGAACAACGAAAAGAAGGTATCGCTGAAAGTGCATTAAGACAAATTCCTACATATGTACGAAAGCATTTCAAACAAGCTAAAACGATTATGATTACGTTATTTGGTGAAAACAATGAATTAAAATCATTATGTGTAAATAGTGGTTTCGTAGAAATTGATCAGTCAGATGATTTAGTTATTTTCAAGAAATATGTAAATTACTGAGATAATCGTAATTGCGAAATCGTGTATTGTCATTTATAATTTATTTTTGTTACTATTAATTAATGAAATCTAACGACATAATTAAAAAATTCTTCGAAAGGAAGATTAGCTATAATGAAAATCCAAGATTATACTAAAGAAATGGTTGATGAAAAGTCATTTATAGATATGGCTTATACGTTATTAAATGATAAAGGTGCAACGATGAATTTATACGATATCATCGATGAATTCAAAGATTTAGGTGGTTATGAATTTGAAGAGATTGAAAATCGTGTAGTTCAGTTCTATACAGACTTAAATACAGATGGACGTTTCTTAAACATTGGTGAAAATCAATGGGGATTACGTGATTGGTATTCTGTAGACGATATTGAAGAAAAAATCGCACCTACAATTCAAAAATTCGATATTCTTGATGATGAAGATGAAGAAGATAAAAATCTTAAATTATTGGGTGATGACGAAATGGATGACGACGATGACATTCCTGCCCAAACGGATGATCAAGAAACTTTAGACGACCCTGAAGATGAACAAGTAGAAGACGAGATTAGTGAATCAGATTTAGTAATTGAAGATGACGAAGATGATGAACTCGACGAAGAAGACGAGGACGAATTCGAAGATTAAGAAGACTTTAAAACTAAATTTTAGTTTTAATTGACTTTTACTAAAAAAATGATAGAATTTTATTCGGGCTCCTTTAAATAGGACACGTGTATAAATCATATACGCTCCCCTTACAGATATGTGAGAGGGAGCGATTTTTTATTTTTCAAAAGTGATTATTTAAAAAGAATAAATAGGTAAGGAAGCATCCCTTTATAAATTAGGAGGTCAGGAAATGACAAGATTTATTTTTGTAACGGGCGGAGTAGTATCATCATTAGGAAAAGGTATCACAGCCGCTTCTCTAGGTAGATTGTTAAAAGATAGAGGCTTAAAAGTAACAATTCAAAAATTTGATCCATATTTAAATGTTGACCCAGGAACTATGAGTCCGTATCAACATGGAGAAGTATTTGTTACAGATGATGGTGCTGAAACTGACTTAGATTTAGGACACTATGAGCGTTTTATTGATATTAATTTAAATAAATATTCAAATGTTACAGCTGGGAAAGTTTATTCACATGTACTCAAGAAAGAACGTCGTGGTGATTATTTAGGTGGAACAGTTCAAGTTATTCCACATATTACTAATGAAATTAAAGAACGTTTACTACTTGCTGGTGAGAGTACAAACGCAGATGTAGTTATTACTGAAATCGGTGGTACAACTGGTGACATTGAATCACTTCCATTTATCGAAGCAATTAGACAGATTAGAAGTGATTTAGGTCGTGAAAACGTAATGTATGTACATTGTACATTGCTTCCATACATTAAAGCTGCTGGTGAAATGAAAACAAAACCAACACAACACAGTGTTAAGGAACTACGTGGTTTAGGTATTCAGCCAGATTTAATTGTAGTGCGTACAGAATATGAAATGACACAAGATTTAAAAGATAAAATTGCATTATTCTGTGATATTAATAAAGAGAGCGTTATAGAATGTAGAGACGCATCATCTTTATATGAAATTCCATTACAATTAAGTGCACAGGATATGGATGACATTGTCATCAAGCGATTAGATTTAGATGCTAAATATGAAACGCAATTAGATGAATGGCAATATTTACTTGATACCGTTAATTCACTTGATGGTACAATCACGATTGGATTAGTAGGTAAATATGTTAGCTTACAAGATGCATACTTATCTGTTGTAGAGTCATTGAAACATGCTGGCTACCCATTGAAGAAAGACGTTGTAGTTAAGTGGATTGATTCTGGCGAAGTTAATGATAATAATGTTGAAGACTATTTAAAAGATGTAGATGGCATTCTTGTACCAGGTGGATTTGGATTTAGAGCAAGCGAGGGTAAAATTGCTGCAATTAAATACGCTCGTGAAAATAATGTTCCATACTTTGGTATTTGCTTAGGTATGCAATTAGCGACTGTTGAGTTTGCACGTAATGTACTAGGTTTAGAGGGAGCACACTCAGCAGAACTTGATCCTAGCACACCTTATCCAATTATTGATTTATTACCTGAGCAAAAGGATATTGAAGATTTAGGTGGCACGTTACGTTTAGGATTATATCCATGTAAAATTAAAGAAAACACATTGGCACATCAAATTTATGACGCAATAAATATTGAAGAAAGACACCGCCATAGATATGAATTTAATAATGAATTTAGAGAACAATTAGAAGCCAATGGTATGGTGTTCTCTGGTACTAGTCCAGATGGTCGATTAGTAGAAATGGTAGAAATTCCAGAGAATGACTTCTATATCGCATGTCAATTCCATCCTGAATTCTTATCAAGACCTAACAGACCTCAACCTATTTTCAAATCGTTTGTAGAAGCGGCTTATAAACATCAAAATAAATAATATAATAAATCAACCCTTACGTACTGAAATGGTGACGTAAGGGTTGATTTTATAATGAATGACATCACAACTCTAAATCTCGTGTCATTTCAATCATTTGAGTGTAAATTTCATAATATATGTAATTAAAAGATATCGTGTGAGGTTGAACAACTTTATCATAATCCTCAGTATAAACAATTGGTCTAGGGGTAGCTAGATTGATGAAATGTATAAAGTGTTCTGGTATTTCTGAATCTTTGGGTCGATTACAAATTAAGACAACATCTATATCGTTATCTACTAATGTTTGTAAATCTTTAGCTACTTCTTCAGTGTAAAATGGTGAAAAGAGTAACACGCGATCTGTTGAATCTATATCATCAAATGTTGTGAGCGTGGATAATAATTTACTAGATTTAAGGTGCTCTTCACTTTCTATAACGAAAGGCTCGAAAAATTTCAAATCGCCATAGCCTTTAATGTATACATAACCTTCGCCACCGATTGCTTGTATTAGACATTGAGCAGCCATTTGAATATCTAAAGCTTGATCTTCTAACCGATTAAATATACCCGTTAATTGAGTTTGTAATATTTTAGACATGTTGTTCCTCCGTTTCATATGTATTGTAAATAAACTCAAACTTATGTGCAATAAAACCGTTCATATATTGAATTATTAATAATTTAGTATTTAATAGTAAATGTTTATTTTAAATCAAGCATGCATTCACATGCAATTCAAAAAAATATCTGATATAATGATTTTAAAAATTGTGCAGTTGCACACAAGGAGGAACTTTCATGCCATTAGTTTCAATGAAAGAAATGTTAATCGATGCGAAAGAAAATGGTTATGCGGTTGGTCAATACAACTTAAATAACTTAGAATTTACACAAGCTATTTTAGAAGCTTCACAAGAAGAGAACGCGCCAGTTATCTTAGGTGTTTCAGAAGGTGCTGCACGTTATATGAGTGGTTTCTATACAGTAGTTAAAATGGTTGAAGGTTTAATTCATGACTTAAATATTACTGTACCTGTAGCTATTCACTTAGACCATGGTTCAAGCTTTGAAAAATGTAAAGAAGCGATTGATGCTGGATTCACTTCAGTAATGATCGATGCTTCTCATAGTCCTTTTGAAGAAAATATCGAAATTACTTCAAAAGTTGTAGAGTATGCTCATCAACATGGTGTATCAGTAGAAGCTGAATTAGGAACAGTTGGTGGACAAGAAGATGATGTTGTAGGTGGCATTATTTATGCTGATCCTAAAGAATGCCAAGAATTAGTTGAAAGAACTGGCATTGATACTTTAGCTCCAGCATTAGGTTCAGTTCACGGGCCATATAAAGGTGAACCTAAATTAGGATTCAAAGAAATGGAAGAAATTGGTGCATCAACTGGTTTACCATTAGTTTTACATGGTGGTACTGGTATCCCAACTAAAGACATTCAAAAAGCAATCCCTTATGGTACTGCTAAAATTAATGTTAATACTGAAAACCAAATTGCTTCAGCTAAAGCAGTAAGAGAAGTTTTAAATAATGATCAAGATGTTTATGATCCACGTAAATATTTAGGACCTGCTCGTGAAGCGATTAAAGAAACAGTTAAAGGTAAAATTAGAGAATTTGGTACATCTAATCGTGCTAAATAAATAATTTAATTGAAGATGTTTTGAAATAGGAGTGAAACGTTAAGTCGTTTCACTCTTTTTCTTTATAATTTGAGTATTCATATTTAAATGTTTTTCAAAAATGATTTATAATATTTGTATATATAATTCTCGAATTAGTTCTATAAATTTTGAATCGATAATTTTAAAAATTGCAATTATCAATAATTCGTAATAATTTATGTTTTACAAATAAAGAATATGTATTTTATAATGTTACTAATGTATTATTTTAAATAAATGAGAAACAAAGGAGATAAACTTATGACTCAAGAGGTAATAAAAATTCGCGGTGGTCAAACACTAAAGGGAGACGTTACGATAAGTGGTGCCAAAAATAGTGCGGTAGCAATTATCCCAGCAACATTATTAGCTCAAGGCCAAGTTAAATTAGATGGCTTACCACAAATTTCCGATGTAGAGACGCTAGTTAGTTTATTGGAAGATTTAAATATTAAAGCCCATTTAAATGGAAAAACTTTAGAAGTAGATACTTCAGAAATTGAAAATGCACCACTGCCTAACAATAAAGTTGAATCTCTTAGAGCATCTTATTACATGATGGGAGCAATGTTAGGGCGTTTTAAAAAATGTGTAATAGGTTTACCTGGTGGTTGTCCATTAGGACCACGTCCAATTGATCAACATATTAAAGGTTTTAAAGCATTAGGAGCAGAAATAGATGAATCAAATGATACATCTATTAAAATAGAAGCTAAAGAACTACATGGTGCTAATATCTTCTTAGATATGGTTAGTGTAGGCGCAACAATCAACATTATGTTGGCAGCTGTTCATGCAACTGGTCAAACAGTCATTGAAAATGCAGCTAAAGAACCTGAAGTTGTAGATGTTGCTAATTTCTTGAATAGTCTTGGCGCAGATATTAAAGGGGCAGGGACAAGTACGTTAAAAATTAATGGTGTTGATAGCTTACATGGTTCTGAATACCAAATTATCCCTGATCGTATTGAAGCAGGGACGTACATGTGTATAGCGGCAGCAGTTGGAGAAGAAATTACTATTAATAATATTGTTCCAAAACATGTTGAAGCACTTACTGTTAAATTAAAAGAACTTGGTGTAGACATCCAAGTAGATGGTGATGCTGAAAAAGCAATCATAAAACGCAAATCATCTTATAAAAATGTAGATATTAAAACTTTAGTATACCCTGGGTTTGCAACAGATTTACAACAACCAATCACGCCTTTATTATTTATGGCAGATGGCCCTTCATTTGTAACAGAAACAATATATCCTGCACGTTTTAAACATGTCGATGAGTTAAAAAACATGGGTGCTAATATTGAAGCCGATATGGAAACTGGAACTGCTACAATTAAACCATCATCACTTAATGGTGCTAAAGTATATGCAAGTGATTTGCGTGCAGGTGCATGTTTAATTATTGCAGGTCTTTTAGCTGAAGGCGTTACTACAATTTATAACGTTAGACATATTTATAGAGGCTATACTGACATTGTTAAGCATTTAAAAGAATTAGGTGCAAATATTTGGAGTGAAGAAGTCTAAAGGTATTGATAAGTTAATATTGACAGTTTCAACTCTCGACATATTAGCTTTTTCTGGTATAATAATTATATTAGATACTAATAAGATTTTGGTTTATAGATATCATTAAAGCCTATATAATGTTTATATTTATAAGCTATTTTTAGTACCTACAATCTAAAGAAGTTTTGAATAGAGGTGAAGACAATGGAAATCTGTCCATATCTTGAAGAAACCTTTAAAATTGTTGGTAGAAGTTGGAACGGTTTAATCATTAATTATCTATCACGATGCACTGATTATACTGCGCACTTTTCCGATATGAAAAGGGATTTAAAGACCATTACACCACGTGCATTAAGTATTAAATTAACTGATTTAGGTGAATGGGGATTAGTTGAAAAGAAAGTAGTCTCAACTAGTCCAGTTTCAATCATTTATGAATTGACTGATAAAGGTAAAGCTTTAGCAGAAGCTTTAAAACCCATTGAAAAATGGGCTCAAGAACATGTAACACTTGAAGAAGAAGTTAAATCTAAATAATATAATAAAGAGTTTTGTGCTTTATATTGAATGAATAATCACTTTTATAATTGTTCATCATTGCTAGGTGCAAAACTCTTTTGTTATTTCATACTAAGACGGTATGTTTAATTTTCAATGAAAAAAGGTATACAAATGACGTAATGATTCTTAAGGAGTGAAGAATTTATGAGAAATTATACTCAACAATATATAAATGGCGAATGGATTGATAGCGATAGTAATGAAACAATTGAAGTAATCAATCCAGCAACTGAAGAAGTTATTGGTAAAGTAGCTAAAGGTAATGCAAATGATGTGGAAAAAGCAGTAGAAGCTGCAAATAACGTTTATTTAGAATTTCGTCATAGTTCAGTGAAAGAAAGAAAAGAACTATTAGATAAAATTGTAGAAGAATATAAAAATAGAAAACAAGATATTGTAGAAGCCATAACGGATGAATTAGGTGCACCTTTAACAGTATCTGAGAATGTCCACTACCAAATGGGGCTAAATCATTTTGAAGAGGCAAGTAGAGCACTAGATTCATTCGAATTTGAAGAAAGACGTGGAGATGCATTAGTTATTAAAGAAGCAATTGGTGTTTCAGGCCTAGTAACACCTTGGAATTTCCCAACTAATCAAACTTCATTGAAATTAGCAGCCGCTTTTGCAGCAGGTAGTCCTGTTGTTCTAAAACCTTCAGAAGAAACACCATTTGCTGCAGTCATTTTAGCTGAAATATTTGATAAAGTAGGCGTACCAAAAGGTGTATTTAATCTTGTTAATGGTGACGGTGAAGGTGTAGGTAATCCACTAAGTGAACATCCAAAAGTTAGAATGATGTCATTTACTGGTTCAGGACGCACAGGTTCAAAAATAATGGAAAAAGCTTCTAAGGATTTCAAAAAAGTATCACTTGAATTAGGTGGTAAATCGCCTTATATCGTATTAGATGATGTTGATGTTAAAGAAGCAGCGAAAGCAACTACTGGCAAAGTAGTTAATAACACAGGTCAAGTATGTACTGCAGGTACTCGTATTTTAATTCCTGAAAGCAAAAAAGAAGACTTATTAACTGCACTTAAAGAAGAATTTAGTAAAGTTAAAGTTGGAGATCCACGAGAAGAAGGTACTCAAGTTGGACCGATTATTAGTAAGAAACAATTTGATACAGTCCAATCATATATTGATAAAGGTATTGAAGAAGGTGCAGAATTATTCTACGGTGGTCCTGGTAAACCTGAAGGATTAAATACTGGTTATTTCGCGAGACCAACTATTTTTATCAATGTAGACAATGACATGACAATTGCTCAAGAAGAAATCTTTGGACCAGTTGCTTCTGTAATCACATATAATGATTTAGATGAAGCAATCAAAATTGCTAATGATACTAAATATGGATTAGCAGGATATGTAATAGGTAAAGATAAAGAAACACTTCAAAAAGTAGCTCGTTCAATTGAAGCAGGTAGAATTGAAATCAATGAAGCTGGAAACCAACCAGATTTACCATTTGGTGGATATAAACAATCTGGAATTGGTCGTGAGTGGGGCGATTATGGTATAGAAGAGTTCTTAGAAGTGAAATCAATTGCTGGTTATTTCAGTTAATTTAAAAAATTAATTTATATATTATTTGTATCAGTTCATGGAATATTTTTAGTTCCATGAGCTGTTTTATTTTTGGAAATTTAATAAAATCGTTTTGTATTTAAATTGAAAATTTGCTATATTAATTCTAGTATTCAAGACTTTAAATATTATTTTATGAGATATCCTAAATAGACTTAGTGAGTTCTTGAAATGAAACTATTTAAAATATCTCTTTTCTAATCAAATTGAAGTCTTTATAAATATATAAGAAATGGGTGCAATTTATGCCTGAAAAAGTACGTACATCTCCACAGTATGAGTCGTTTCATGAATTGTATAAAAATTACACAACGAAAGAATTAACACAAAAAGCAAAAACATTAAAACTTACTAATTATAGTAAATTGAATAAGAGTGAATTAGTTTTAGCTATCATGGAAGCCCAAATGGAAAAAGATGGTAACTATTACATGGAGGGTGTCTTAGATGATATCCAGCCTGATGGTTATGGGTTCCTAAGAACAGTCAACTATTCAAAAGGTGAAAAAGATATTTATATATCTGCAAGTCAAATACGACGTTTCGAAATTAAACGTGGTGATAAAGTAACCGGAAAAGTTCGTAAACCTAAAGATAATGAAAAATATTATGGTTTATTGCAAGTTGACTTTGTTAATGATGAGAATGCTGAAGTTGTAAAAAAACGCCCTCACTTTCAAGCTTTAACGCCTCTCTATCCTGAGGAAAGGATCGTTTTAGAAACAGATCCCCAAAATTATTCAACACGTATAATGGATTTAGTTACGCCTATTGGTCTAGGTCAACGTGGACTTATTGTTGCACCTCCTAAAGCGGGTAAAACGTCTTTATTAAAAGAAATTGCAAATGCGATTAGTAAAAATAAACCTGATGCAAAATTATTTATTTTATTAGTTGGGGAACGTCCAGAAGAAGTAACTGATATTGAAAGATCCGTTGAATCTGCTGAAGTAGTGCACTCGACTTTTGATGAGCCACCAGAACACCATGTTAAAGTAGCTGAATTATTACTAGAACGTGCTAAACGATTAGTTGAGATTGGTCAAGATGTTATTATTCTGATGGACTCAATTACTCGATTGGCAAGAGCGTATAACTTAGTTATACCACCAAGTGGAAGAACGTTATCAGGTGGTCTTGATCCTGCTTCATTACACAAACCTAAAGCATTCTTTGGTGCTGCGCGTAACATTGAAGCAGGAGGAAGTTTAACGATATTAGCCACTGCATTAGTTGAAACTGGATCACGCATGGATGATATGATTTATGAAGAATTCAAAGGAACAGGAAATATGGAACTTCATCTTGATCGTAAATTATCTGAACGTCGAATTTTCCCTGCGATTGATATTGGAAGAAGTTCTACGCGTAAAGAAGAATTACTAATTAGTAATTCTGAACTTGATTCACTATGGCAGTTAAGAAACATGTTTACAGACTCTACAGATTTCACAGAAAGATTTATTAGAAAATTAAAACGCTCTAAAAGTAATAAAGAATTTTTCCAACAGTTGCAAAAGGCTGCTGAAGAAAGTACAAAAACAGGAAAACCGATTATTTAACGAATGTCTGTTTGAGGCTTGCGTTTTAATCTAATAACTATTATAATTACCAAGTATTGGGTAAAAAACTCACAAATAACTCTGTTCCAGATGGTTCAGGGCAAAGGAGCTGAAAATTAATGAGACAAGGAATCCATCCTGATTATCACAAAGTTATCTTTTTAGATACAACTACTAACTTTAAATTTTTAAGTGGTTCAACTAAAACATCTTCAGAAACAATGGAATGGGAAGATGGTAATGAATACCCAGTTATTCGTTTAGATGTATCTTCTGATTCACACCCATTCTACACAGGACGTCAAAAATTCGCTGCTGCGGATGGTCGTGTGGAACGTTTCAACAAAAAGTTTGGTTTCAAATCAAACAACAACTAATTATAAGTTTAAACTGTCTGCCTAATCTATTTTATATAGAAATGCGTAGACAGTTTTTTTAAATTTAAGTAGTATTTAAAGTGATATTTATAATACATAGAAATATGATATAATTAAGCGATTATGTTTTTGTAAAAGGTGGAACTTATAATGTATGAAACTTACCATTCCGGTTGGATTGAATGCATTACTGGAAGTATGTTTAGCGGTAAGTCAGAAGAACTAATTCGTAGACTAAGACGAGGGATATACGCTAAACAAAAAGTAGTAGTGTTTAAACCAGCTATTGATGATCGTTATCATAAAGAAAAAGTTGTTTCTCATGACGGTAATGAATTAGAAGCAATTAATATTTCTACTTCAAGAGATATATTATTACAGGATTTGTCTCATGTTGATGTCATTGGTATTGATGAGATTCAATTTTTCGATAAAGAAATTGTAAATATAGTGGAGAAGCTTGCTGAAAATGGCCATCGAGTAGTGGTTGCAGGCTTAGATATGGATTTCAGAGGGGAACCATTCGAACCCATGCCACAAATTATGGCGGTAAGTGAACAAGTTACTAAATTACAGGCTGTATGTGCAGTATGTGGTTCATCATCAAGTAGAACACAACGCTTAATCGATGGACAGCCAGCTAAAGTAGATGATCCTATCATTTTAGTTGGGGCAAATGAAAGTTATGAACCGAGATGTCGTGCACATCATATCGTAGCACCAAGTACAAGTGACGAGGAGGAAATGTAGTGTTTGATCAATTAGATATCGTTGAAGAAAGATATGAACAACTCAATGAAATGTTAAGTGACCCTGAGATTGTTAATGATTCAGATAAGTTACGTAAATATTCAAAAGAACAAGCTGATTTACAAAAAACAGTTGATGTATATAGAGATTATAAAAGTAAAAAAGAAGAAATTGCTGAAATTGATGAAATGTTAAATGAAACAGAAGATAAAGAAGAAATTGAAATGTTGAAAGAGGAAAGTGCTAGTTTGAAAAGTGCGATTCCTGAGTTGGAAGAACAACTTAAATTTTTATTAATTCCAAAAGATCCTAATGATGAGAAAGACGTTATCGTTGAAATCAGAGCAGCAGCAGGTGGGGATGAAGCGGCAATCTTCGCTGGCGATTTACTAAGAATGTATAGTAAGTATGCAGAATCTCAAAACTTTAAAACTGAAATTGTTGAAGCGGCTGAAAGTGACCATGGTGGTTATAAAGAAATTAGTTTCTCAGTTTCAGGTAGCGGTGCTTATAGTAAATTAAAATTTGAAAATGGTGCACACCGAGTTCAACGTGTACCTGAAACAGAATCAGGTGGACGAATTCATACTTCAACAGCGACAGTTGCTGTTCTTCCTGAAGTTGAAGATGTTGAGATTGAAATCCGAAATGAAGATTTGAAAATAGACACCTATCGCTCAAGTGGTGCTGGCGGTCAGCACGTTAATACAACTGACTCAGCTGTTCGTATCACTCACTTACCTACTGGTGTTATTGCAACTTCTTCTGAAAAATCTCAAATTCAAAACCGTGAAAAAGCGTTGAAAGTTTTAAAAGCACGTTTATATGATATGAAATTACAGGAAGAACAACAAAAATATGCAGCACAACGTAAATCAGCAGTGGGTACAGGAGATAGGTCTGAAAGAGTTAGAACATATAATTATCCACAAAGCCGTGTAACTGACCATAGAATAGGATTAACTTTACAAAAGTTAGATCAAATTATGGAAGGTAAATTAGATGAAATTATTGATGCATTAACTTTATCTGAACAAACTGAGAAATTGAAAGAACTAAACAATGGTGAACTTTAAAGAACAATTAGATTATGCGATTCAACAAGCTGTAGATAAGGGTTATGAACAATCGAGAGCAGAATGGTTGATGCTTGATTTGTTTGGGTGGTCAAGAACTGATTATTTAATTCACATGTATGATGACATGTCAAAAGCAGAAGAAATCAAGTTTTCACTTGCGACTGAACGGATGCTTTTAGGTGAACCTATACAATATATTGTTGGTTTTCAATCTTTCTATGGCTATCAATTTCAAGTTAATGAACATTGTTTAATTCCACGTCCTGAAACGGAGGAAGTGATGTTGCATTTTCTTGAAAATTGTAAATCAAGTGCTACAATCGCTGATATTGGAACTGGTAGTGGTGTTTTAGCTGTTACTTTAAAAAAGTTAAATAAAGATTTTACTGTTTATGCAACAGACATTCTCCAAGAGACCTTAGAAGTTGCATCAGATAATGCGCATTATCACGAGGCAGCGGTAACTTTTTTTAAAGGCAATGCATTGAAACCTTTCATACAAAAGAATATAAAATTGGATGGTATTGTTTCTAATCCACCATATATTGATGTAGATGAGATAGAAATGATGGAGAACACAGTTGTTAAGTATGAACCTCATATAGCATTGTTTGCAGAGAATGAGGGTTTCGCTATTTATGAATTAATCCTTAATGATTTGCCTAAAGTTTTAAATAAAGATGCTTTTGTCACCTTTGAAATTGGTTATAACCAGGGTGAAAGGTTAAAAAATATTATTTTAGAAAAGTATCCAAAACTTGATGTTAAAGTTGTTAAAGATATAAATGGTAATGAAAGAATAGTGTCATTTAAATGGTAAAACTCAAAGTTACTTATCTGATAAAATTTAGATGAGTAACTTTTCATATATATGAATAATACAATAATGAAGGAGTGAGCTTGATGAAAACTGAGATATGGGATATGCGTGATTATCAAGAATCGCCATTGGATTATCCAGAATTGGAAAATATAAAACAGGTATATAATGATGGTGGGTTAATTGCAATTCCAACAGAGACTGTTTACGGATTGGGTGCAGATGCTCGAAACCAACAGGCAGTTTCAAACATATATCAAGCCAAAGGACGTCCTTCTGACAATCCATTAATTGTCCATATACATGATAAATCTCAGCTTGATCAAATTATTTCTCATTTGCCTGAAGAAGCCAAATGTTTGATGGATGAATTTTGGCCTGGACCTATTTCATTTATTTTACCTTTAAGACAGGGGTATCTTTGTGAGAAAGTAACAGGTGGCTTACAATCAATCGCGGTAAGAATGCCAAGTCATCCAATAGGAAGAGCTATACTTCAATACATTGATATGCCTATCGCTGCCCCTAGTGCTAATGTAAGTGGGCGACCTTCTCCTACAATTTTTCAACACGTTTTTAATGATTTAAATGGCAAAATTGACGGTATAGTCAATGGTGATCAAAGTGAAGAAGGATTAGAAAGCACCGTGCTAGATTGTACACAGTTTCCTTTCAGAATAGCAAGACCAGGATCAATAACGCAAGCAATGCTCAATGATGTTTTACCAGGAAGTGTTGAGGATTATCATTATGACGCCAGTAGCCAACCAATAGCACCTGGAATGAAGTATAAACACTATGCCCCTGATATACCAGTAACGATGCTAACGCATCTTAGTGAACCTATTAAAACAATTAAAGAATGGAGTAATACAGCTTTTATTTTACCGGAAACTTTGAAGCAGTATGCCCCAAGTGATGCACTATTCATTAAACTTTGTAAAGATGAAAAAGATATAAGACAAGCTAATCATAATTTGTATCAAATACTTCATAGTATTGATGAAAATCCATCAATAGATCAAGCATATATTTATGCTTTTGATAAAACAGATGAATCTGAAGCAATTATGAATCGGATTATTAAAGCTACAGGTAATCACATTGTTAGAGGTGAGAACTTATGAGAATAACATTTGTATGTACTGGAAACACTTGCCGAAGTCCAATAGCCGAAAGTATCGCGAAGAAAATGCTTGTAGATGACACAATTAATTCTAGAGGACTGTTCGCGATTGATGGCCAATCCGTATCACTAGAGTCATTAGAAGTCATTATGGAGCATAATTTTCCTGAACCAACTGTAGCTAAGCAATTTAGTGAGAATGATTTGAATAGTGACTTAATTTTAACGATGACAGATATGCATAAACAACAACTGGTTTTTCATTATGGTGACAATGGTCGTATTTATCAACTCAGTGAATATGTTGGAGAAATAGGTGACATTGTTGATCCTTTTGGTGGTAACATAGATACTTACCGTCAAACGTTTGAACAACTTTTGTATTTGATAGGTAAGTTACGTACAAATTCATAATCCAAATATTATACAATTAGTATATGTTAAGCTTTAAATAAGTTATAATGAAGAAGTATAGCTAGTTTGCTATGCTTCTTTTTAATTATGTATTTAAGGTGGAGATTTCAATGCAAAAACTTAAAACTTTGCTTGATGAACTTAAATCGCAATCATTTTTCAATGAAAATGAAATTTGTGTGATAGGATGTTCGACTTCTGAAGTTATAGGACAGAAGATTGGTTCTGTAGGGTCAATGGAAGTTGCTGAAACGATCTTTAATGCATTAGAAGAAGTGAAACAAGATATTGGTGTTTCTTTTGCATTCCAAGGTTGTGAACACATTAATAGAGCAGTCACAATTGAACGTGAAGATTTCAACCCTCTAACTATGGAAGAAGTCACTGTTGTTCCCGATGTTCACGCAGGAGGTAGTCTTGCTACATATGCTTATAAGCATATGAATGACCCAATCGTAGTTGAACATATTTCAGTACCTAAAGGTATTGATATAGGTCAAACATTAATTGGAATGCATATTAAACACGTTTGTGTACCGGTTAGGACAAGTGTCAAACAGGTTGGTGAAGCAATTGTAACGATTGCAACCTCAAGACCTAAGAAAATCGGTGGTGAACGAGCTAAATACGAATAAGCTTGAAAGCGTAGGAGGGGATTTTTATGTCTTATATCCAAAATCAAGATAAAGCTGTCTATGAAGCGATTCAAAATGAATACAATAGACAAAATAACAACATTGAATTAATAGCATCTGAAAATTTTGTATCTGAAGCGGTAATGGAAGCACAAGGTTCTGTAATGACTAATAAATATGCTGAAGGCTATCCTGGTCGTCGCTATTATGGTGGTTGTGATTATGTAGACGTTACAGAAACAATTGCTATCGAACGAGCTAAAGCATTATTTGGTGCTGAACATGTAAATGTGCAACCACATTCAGGTTCTCAAGCAAACATGGCAGTTTATCTTGTCGCTCTAGAGATGGGTGATACTGTTTTAGGAATGAATTTAAGTCATGGTGGTCACTTAACACACGGGTCACCAGTTAATTTTAGTGGTAAATTCTATAATTTTGTTGACTATGGTGTAGATAAGGAAACTGAAAAAATTGACTATGAAGTGGTGCGTCAATTAGCACATGAACATAAACCTAAATTGATAGTTGCAGGTACATCAGCATATTCAAGACAACTGGATTTTAAAAAGTTTAAAGAAATCGCTGATGAAGTTGGTGCTAAATTAATGGTTGATATGGCCCATATCGCTGGTTTAGTAGCAGCAGGTTTACATCCAAATCCTGTTGAACATGCAGACTTTGTAACTACAACTACTCATAAAACTTTACGTGGCCCACGTGGAGGCTTAATTCTTTGTAAAGAAGAGTATAAGAAAGATATTGATAAAACAATATTCCCTGGAATTCAAGGTGGCCCTTTAGAGCATGTCATTGCAGCTAAAGCTGTTGCGTTTGGTGAAGCGCTTGAGCAAGATTTTAAAGTTTATCAAGAACAAGTAATTAAAAACGCTAAAGTACTTTCACAAACATTGCAAGAAGAAGGCTTTAGAATTGTTTCAGGAGGAACTGATAATCATTTACTTTCTGTAGATGTTAAAAATTCAGTTAATGTTACTGGTAAAGAAGCTGAAGCGACTTTAGATTCTATTGGAATAACATGTAATAAAAATACAATCCCATTTGATCAAGAAAAAGCATTCGTAACAAGTGGTATACGTTTAGGTACACCTGCAGCGACTACGAGAGGCTTTGATGAGGAAGCGTTTAAAGAAGTAGGTCGTATTATTAGCTTAGCACTAAAAAATCCTAATAATGATACTAAATTAAAAGAAGCAAGAGAAAGAGTAAGTCGTTTAACTGATAAATATCCGCTATATGAATAATTTATAAAATTTTGGAGGAAATATAAATGAGTAAAGTACATGTATTTGATCACCCACTAATTCAACACAAATTAAGTTACATCCGTGATATGAATACGGGAACTAAAGAATTTAGAGAACTTGTTGATGAAGTAGGCATGTTAATGGCGTATGAAGTTACTAGAGATTTAGAACTACAAGATGTAGAAATTAAAACGCCAGTAACAACAATGACTGCAAAAAGATTAGCTGGTAAAAAATTAGCGATCGTTCCAATACTTAGAGCTGGTTTAGGTATGACAGATGGTGTGTTAAATCTAGTACCAGCGGCTAGAGTAGGTCATATTGGTCTATATCGTGATCCTAACACATTAAAAGCAGTAGAATACTTTGCTAAACTTCCACAAGATATTGATGAGAGACAAATCATTGTTGTAGATCCAATGCTAGCAACTGGAGCATCAGCAATTGAAGCCATCAATTCATTAAAGAAACGCGGTGCAAAAAATATTAGATTCATGTGTTTAATTGCAGCACCAGAAGGTGTAGAAAAGATGCAAGAGGCGCATGATGATGTAGATATTTATATTGCAGCATTAGATGAAAAATTAAATGACAAAGCATACATTACGCCTGGTTTAGGTGATGCTGGGGACAGATTATTTGGTACAAAATAGTATTTAGGAGCTTAAAGTATGAAAAAAATTATGACAGTCTTTGGTACTAGACCAGAAGCGATTAAGATGGCACCTTTAGTAAAGGCACTCGAATATGATGCTGAGTTAGAACCAATGATTGTTGTAACTGCTCAGCATCGTGAGATGTTAGATTCAGTATTACATACTTTTAACATTACGCCACATTATGATTTAAATATTATGAAGGAAGGTCAAACACTTTCCGACATTACCTCAAGAGCTATGACGAAACTTGAAGATGTTATAAAAAAAGAGAAACCAGATATGGTATTAGTTCATGGCGACACAACTACAACATTTTCTGGTGCTCTTGCTGCTTTTTATAATAAAGTTGCTATTGGTCATGTTGAAGCAGGTTTAAGAACGCGACATAAATATGCGCCATTTCCAGAAGAAGTGAATAGGCAAATGGTAAGTAATTTAGCCGATATACATTTTGCACCTACTAAAGGGGCGGCTAATAATCTACTTCAAGAAAACAAGAGTCCTGATTCAATTATTATTACTGGAAATACTGCTATCGACACACTCGAACTAACAATTCAAAAAGAATATAATTCAGATATTATAAGAAAACATCAAGGTAAACGTATTATATTATTAACTGTCCATAGACGAGAAAATGTCGGACAGCCAATGATTGATATTTACAAAGCGATGCGCAAAATTGTGGATGAATATGAAGATATCGTTATTGTGTCTCCTTTACATTTAAATCCTAAAGTAAGAGAACTAGCTTACGAGTATTTAGGAGAACATGAACGTATAGAATTAATTGAACCACTCGATGTTGTAGATTTTCATAATTTTGCAAATAAAGCATATTTAATTTTGACTGATTCAGGGGGGATTCAAGAAGAAGCCCCTTCATTAAATAAACCTGTTCTTGTTCTAAGAGATGTAACTGAAAGACCAGAAGGTGTAACAGCAGGTACTTTAAAGGTTGTAGGCACTGATTTTGATAATGTTTTTAAATCAACAACAGAAATCTTAGAAAATCAAATGATTTATGATCAAATGGCGCTAACTCAAAATCCTTATGGTGATGGCAATGCATCTTTGAGAATATGTGAGAGTATAAAATATTATTTCGGTTTAACTTCAAAAATGCCAAAGTCTCTCAATTCATAAAATAATCTTAATTGTGAACATTTTTTGACAAATAAATAGTTAATTTTTACAACAATTTGAATAGAATTGACACAATATTTACCCTATATTATTATTAAATTTGTATGAGTGGAACGGTTTGCATGGTTGACATAAGTTAATTTGGAGGAAAAAAATGAGGCGTTTCAGCATCATATTTAAACAATTCATTCAATATTATATTTATTTTCTAATTTTATTGGGTGTATTGTATATCATTATTCCAAAACCTTTTATTCTTGGATTGATAATCGGCACAGTTGGATCTTTAATAAATACCTATATTTTCGAATTATATTTATCTCGGGCAAAACAACCAGATAATATACATATTTCTACAGGCAATACTTGGAGGTACTTAGTCGCTATCATTGCGTGCGTAATATGGTTTTTATTAAAAGTTTATGTCAATATTATTGGAATAATGATAGGTCTTATGTTTTCTTATGTTTTAATCATACTACGCCCTCTACTGCTAAAGAGTTAAAATTTTAAGAACGAAAGAGGTGAGTACATGGATCACAAAAACCCGCTCGTGAGTTGGAATGTGTTTGGTTTTGATCTCGTTTTCAATTTAGCAAGCATCATGATGTTAGTTATTACAGCAATCATTGTTTTTCTTATAGCAATTATTTGTACACGTAATTTAAAGAAAAGACCATCAGGTAAACAGAATTTTATTGAATGGATCTTTGACTTTGTGAGAAGCATCATTGAGAGTAATATGGCTTGGAAAAAAGGTGGTCAGTTTCACTTCTTAGCTGTAACATTGATATTATTTATCTTTGTTGCAAACATGTTAGGATTACCATTTGCTATAGTGACTAAAGATCATTATCTATGGTGGAAATCTCCAACAGCAGATGCAACAGTCACATTGACATTGTCAACTATGATGATATTACTTACACACTATTATGGTGTGAAAATGCGTGGTACTAAGGCATACATAGGTAATTACTTCAAACCATTCTGGCCTTTAGCAATTATCAATGTTTTTGAAGAATTCTCTTCAACATTAACACTTGGACTACGTTTATACGGTAATATTTTTGCCGGTGAATTATTACTTTCATTATTAGCCGGTTTAGTTGTAAGTAGTGCTTGGGGTTGGATTATAGGTATTCCAGGTTTAATCGTATGGCAAGGATTCTCAATCTTTGTTGGCTCAATCCAGGCATATATATTTATCATGCTTTCAATGGTTTACATGTCCCACAAAGTAGCGGACACACATTAACTTAAACAAACATTTTAGGAGGAATTATTAATATGGGTTTAATCGCAGCAGCAATTGCAATTGGTTTATCAGCACTAGGCGCAGGTATCGGTAACGGTCTTATCGTTTCAAGAACAGTAGAAGGTGTAGCTCGTCAACCAGAAGCACGTGGACAATTAATGAGTATCATGTTCATCGGTATTGGTTTAGTTGAGGCATTACCTATCATCGGTGTTGTAATCGCATTCATGACTCTTTTCCAATAAGAAAATTTCATGGCGAAGTCACTTGGATCTTCGCCGTTCGTTTTATTTAATGGCAAGTGGTGATTAATTATGAAAGGAGTGTCAAATGCCAGTGAATGCATTAACTAATTCATTCGTTCTAGGTGCAGCAGGTGGTGGAGTTGAATGGGGTACTGTCATTGTAACAGTTATCACATTTGCTATATTACTAGCACTACTTAAGAAATTTGCTTGGGGTCCATTAAAAGAAGTAATGGATAAACGTGAACGTGACATCAATAGAGACATTGATGAAGCCGAAGAAACAAAATTAAATGCACAAAAACTTGAAGAAGAAAACAAAAAGACACTAAAACAAACTCAAGATGAAGTTCAACGTATTTTAGAAGATGCTAGAATTCAAGCACGTAAACAACACGAAGAAATCATTCATGAAGCAAATATTCGTGCAAACGGTATGATTGAAACTGCTCAAAGTGAAATCAATAGCGAGAAAGAACGTGCATTAGCGGATATTAATAATCAAGTGTCTGAATTATCAGTATTAATTGCTTCTAAAGTACTTCAAAAAGAAATTTCAGAACAAGATCAAAAAGACCTTGTTGATAAGTATTTAAAAGAGGCAGGCGATAAATAATGGCAGATGTAGCAAATAAATACGCTAAAGCATTATTTGACGTCGCTATTGATAAAGATAGATTAGATTTAATGTATGACGAATTGAGTGAAGTTAGTGAAGCTACGAGAAACTATGGTGAAGATTTTAGAGCAATTGACTCAAATCCTAACCAACCAGCTTCAGAAAGACGCAAATTTGTTGGTATCATTTTTGGAGATGCTAATTATTACTTGAAAAACATGCTAATGATATTAGCTAATAATCGTCATTTAGTACTTATCAATTCAATTTTTAAAGAATTCAAAAGTTTATATAATGAATATCATAATGAAGATTCAGCAATTGTTGAATCAGTTTATCAATTAAGTGATGAAGAACTTGATCGCATTAAAGACTTAATTTTAAAACAAACTAATTTATCTCAAGTACATATTACTACGAAAATAAATCCAGAATTAATTGGAGGATTTAGAGTTAAAGTTGGTACTACTGTGCTAGATGGCAGTGTTAAAAAAGATTTAGAACAAATCGAACGCAAATTTAGAAGAGTAAACTAAAATAAAGAGGAGTGACATAGATGGCCATAAAAGCTGAAGAAATCAGTGCATTACTTCGCTCACAAATTGAAAATTATGAGTCTGAAATGTCTGTAACTGATGTTGGTACGGTACTCCAAATTGGTGACGGTATCGCATTAATTCACGGATTAAATGACTGTATGGCTGGTGAGCTAGTAGAGTTCTCAAATGGTGTTCTTGGTTTAGCTCAAAACCTTGAAGAATCAAATGTGGGTGTAGTTATTTTAGGACCATATACTGAAATTACTGAAGGCGACGAAGTTAGACGTACTGGACGTATTATGGAAGTTCCAGTAGGGGAAGAACTTATGGGTCGTGTTGTTAACCCACTTGGTCAACCTATTGATGGGCAAGGTCCTATCAATACAACTAAAACACGTCCTGTTGAGCAAAAAGCTACAGGTGTAATGGCTCGTAAATCTGTTGACGAACCACTTCAAACTGGTATTAAAGCGATTGACGCATTAGTTCCAATTGGACGTGGTCAACGTGAGTTAATTATCGGAGATAGACAAACGGGTAAAACAACAATCGGTATTGATACAATCTTAAACCAAAAAGGTTTAGATACAATTTGCATTTACGTAGCAATTGGTCAAAAAGATTCAACTGTGCGTGCAAATGTAGAAAAATTGCGTCAAGCTGGTGCATTAGATTACACAATTGTTGTTTCAGCTTCAGCATCTGAACCTTCACCATTACTTTACATTGCACCTTACTCAGGTGTAACTATGGGTGAAGAGTTTATGTTCAATGGTAAACATGTATTAATCGTTTACGATGATTTAACTAAACAAGCTGCTGCTTATCGTGAGTTATCATTATTATTACGTAGACCACCAGGTCGTGAAGCGTATCCAGGTGACGTATTCTACCTGCATAGTAGATTATTAGAAAGAGCAGCTAAACTTAATGATGATTTAGGTGGCGGTTCAATAACTGCTTTACCAATCATTGAAACACAAGCAGGGGATATTTCTGCATACGTACCAACTAACGTAATTTCAATTACAGATGGACAAATTTTCTTACAATCTGATTTATTCTTCTCAGGTGTAAGACCAGCGATTAACGCAGGACAATCAGTTTCACGTGTAGGTGGATCTGCTCAAATTAAAGCAATGAAGAAAGTAGCAGGTACGCTACGTTTAGACTTAGCTTCATATAGAGAATTAGAATCATTTGCACAATTCGGTTCTGATTTAGATGAATTTACAGCTAGAAAACTTGAAAGAGGTAAACGTACGGTTGAAGTCTTGAAACAAGATCAAAACAAACCACTTCCTGTTGAAAATCAAGTTTTAATTATCTATGCATTAACAAAAGGTTACCTAGATGATATTCCTGTAGAAGACATCACACGTTTTGAAGATGAATTGAATAGTTGGACTAAATCAAATGGTTCAGACTTATTAAATGAAATTAGAGAAACTGGTGGCTTACCATCTGATGATAAATTTGAAGCAACTATTAATGAATTCAAGAAAAGCTTTAGCAAATCTGAATAATTAAACTTTAAATTGAAAGGGTGGTGAGATAATGGCTTCATTAAAAGAGATAGATGGTCGTATTAAATCGACGAAAAAAATGAAACAAATTACCAAAGCGATGAATATGGTATCAAGTTCAAAATTACGTCGAGCTGAAAAAAACACTAAACAATTTGAACCTTATATGGAGAAAATGCAAGATGCTATTACTGCAATTGCAGGTGCTAGTAAAAATTCTAGTCATCCTATGCTTAGACCTAGACAAGTTCAACGTAGTGGCTACCTAGTTATTACAAGTGATAAAGGCTTAGCAGGTGCTTATAGTTCAAATGTACTAAAACGACTTATTAATGATATTAAAGAAAAGCATTCTAGCAGTGACGAATATAGTATTATTGTATTGGGTCAATCTGGTGTTGATTTCCTTAAAAATAGAGGTTATGAAATTGAGAATTCACTTGTTGAAGTTCCTGATCAACCTTCATTTAAATCAATACAAGCAATTGCTAAACATGCGATTGACTTATTCAGTGAAGAACATATTGACGAATTAAAAATTTATTACAGTCACTATGTTAGTGTTCTTGAAAATAAACCAGCAACTAAACAAGTTTTACCATTATCTCGTGAAGATTCTAGCCAAGGTCAAGGCCAAATGTCTTCATATGAATTTGAGCCTGATAAAGAGTCTATCCTAAGTGTTATTCTTCCTCAATATGTTGAAAGTTTAATTTATGGAACGATTTTAGATGCTAAGGCTAGTGAACATGCAGCGAGAATGACTGCAATGAAAAATGCTTCTGATAATGCAACTGAACTTATTGATGACTTATCATTACAATATAATAGAGCTAGACAAGCTGAAATCACTCAACAAATCACAGAAATTGTTGGTGGTTCCGCAGCACTTGAATAATAATTTAAAGGAGGAAACAACATGAGTAATGGCCGTGTAACTCAGGTTATGGGTCCTGTTATTGACGTTCGTTTTGAACATAATGAAGTACCTGAAATTAATAACGCCTTAATCATCGAAGTTCCCAAAGAAGATGGTACTTTTGAATTAACGCTTGAAGTTGCATTACAACTAGGTGATGACGTTGTTCGTACAATTGCCATGGATTCAACAGATGGTGTTCAACGTGGTATGGAAGTTCAGAACACTGAAAAAGACATTTCAGTACCAGTTGGCGAAGTAACTTTAGGACGTGTATTTAACGTATTAGGTGACACAATTGATTTAGAAGATAAATTAGATGGTTCAGTAAGACGTGATCCAATTCATAGACAATCACCTAATTTTGACGAATTATCTACTGAAGTAGAAATTCTTGAAACTGGAATCAAAGTTGTAGACTTATTAGCACCATACATCAAAGGTGGTAAAATCGGTCTATTTGGTGGTGCCGGTGTCGGTAAAACCGTTTTAATCCAAGAATTGATTAATAATATCGCACAAGAACATGGTGGTATTTCAGTATTTGCTGGTGTAGGTGAACGTACACGTGAAGGTAACGACCTATATTATGAAATGAGAGATAGTGGCGTTATTGAGAAAACAGCAATGGTATTTGGTCAAATGAACGAGCCACCTGGTGCGCGTATGCGTGTGGCACTTTCTGCATTGACAATGGCTGAGTATTTCCGTGATGAACAAGGACAAGACGTTCTGTTATTCATCGATAACATTTTCAGATTTACTCAAGCAGGTTCAGAAGTATCAGCATTATTAGGACGTATGCCATCAGCTGTAGGTTATCAACCTACTTTAGCTACGGAAATGGGTCAATTACAAGAACGTATTACATCAACGAATAAAGGTTCAGTAACCTCAATTCAAGCTGTATTCGTACCAGCCGATGACTATACTGACCCAGCGCCAGCAACTGCATTCGCTCACTTAGATGCTACAACTAACTTAGAACGTAAATTAACTGAGATGGGTATCTATCCTGCCGTGGATCCTTTAGCATCTACATCAAGAGCGTTAGAACCAGCAATTGTTGGTCAAGAGCATTATGAAGTGGCACGAGATGTCCAATCAACACTTCAAAAATATAGAGAATTACAAGATATCATTGCTATTTTAGGTATGGATGAGTTATCAGAAGAAGATAAATTGACTGTAGAACGTGCACGTCGAATTCAATTCTTCTTGTCACAAAACTTCCATGTAGCAGAACAATTCACTGGTCAAAAAGGTTCATACGTTCCTGTTAAAACTACAGTAGCTGATTTTAAAGGCATTTTAGATGGTAAATATGACCATATTCCTGAAGATGCTTTCCGTTTAGTTGGAAGTATGGAAGATGTCGTTGCCAAAGCAAAAGATATGGGTGTTGAAGTCTAAACAATTAGGAGGTATAGATAATGAGTACAGTTAATCTTGATATTGTCACTCCTAATGGTTCAGTCTACGAAAAAGATGACGTTGAATTAGTTGTTTTTCAAACTACAGCTGGTGAAATGGGTGTCATGAGCGGGCATATTCCGACAGTTGCCGCATTAAAAACAGGCCATGTAAAAGTGAATTTTAGAAATGGTACTGAATATATAGCTGTTAGTGGTGGCTTTGTTGAAATTAGACAACATAAAGTATCTGTCATTGTTCAAACAGCTGAAACTGCAAGTGAAATTGATGTAGAACGAGCTAAATTAGCTCGTCAAAGAGCACAATCTCATTTAGAAGATCAGGATAACAGTGATATAAACAGAGCTAAAAGAGCGTTGGCAAGAGCTGAAAACCGCTTACGCGTAGCAGAATTAAAATAATTAAAAAGGTTTGGAAACTAAAGTTAGTTTTCAAACCTTTTTTATGTTGTATCATAGTCACGATTAGTACCATTCTGTGCTTATTTAATGTACAATATAGTACAGAAATCTAAAAGGAGAGAATGTCATGGATTATATTGGACAATTTGCAATAGTACACTTAATTTTACATGTTCTGTGTATTTGCGTAGCTTATTGGGCATTAAACTCTCTAAAATTAGATCAATTTTTTAAAAAAGGCTATGCTACTCAAGTACAAGTTTGTCTAATGTTTTTAGCAGTATTATTGGGTACAGCTGTCAGTAATTTTTTAATTGATTTATTACAATTCTCAACACAAGTGAAATTTTTATTTCAATAATGAGTTTATTGTAAATTCTTTTTAAAAATGGATATAATAAATAAATAATTGATTGAAAATCGGGAAATGATAATAGTAATAGGAGTTTAAAGTGGAGGATTATTATGGATAAAATAGTTATAAAAGGTGGCAATCGCCTAACTGGAGAAGTTAAAGTTGAAGGTGCTAAAAATGCAGTTTTACCAGTACTAACTGCATCACTGTTAGCGTCAGAAGGTCAAAGTAAACTTGTTAACGTTCCAGATCTAAGTGATGTTGTAACAATAAATAATGTGTTATCAACATTAAACGCTAATGTGGAGTATAACAAAGAAGAAGGTGCCGTATTAGTTGATGCATCTACAACATTAAAAGAAGAGGCACCTTATGAATATGTTAGTAAGATGCGTGCGAGCATATTGGTTATGGGTCCTTTACTAGCTCGATTAGGACATGCCATTGTCGCATTACCAGGTGGTTGTGCAATTGGTGCACGACCAATAGAGCAGCATATTAAAGGTTTTGAAGCTCTAGGTGCTGAAATTCACCTTGAAAATGGAAATATTTATGCTAGTACAAAAGATGGTTTAAAAGGTACAGATATTCATTTAGATTTCCCTAGTGTAGGTGCAACTCAAAACATTATTATGGCTGCTTCACTTGCAAAGGGTAAAACAGTAATTGAAAATGTTGCTAAAGAACCTGAAATTGTTGATTTAGCAAATTATATCAATGAAATGGGTGGTAAAGTTACCGGAGCTGGTACTGATACTATTACAATTCATGGTGTCGAAAAATTAAGAGGTGTTGAACATTCAATTATTCCAGATAGAATTGAAGCAGGTACCCTTATCATAGCTGCTGCAATTACACGTGGTGATGTATTTGTTCGAGACGCTGTGAAGGAACACATGACTAGTTTAATTTATAAACTGGAAGAAATGGGTGTTAATTTAGATTTCCAAGAAGATGGTGTAAGAGTCACTGCTGAGGATGAACTTAAACCAGTTGACGTTAAAACATTGCCACATCCTGGATTCCCAACAGATATGCAATCACAAATGATGGCGTTATTATTAACAGCTGAAGGTCATAAAGTGATAACTGAAACAGTCTTCGAAAATAGATTTATGCATGTTGCCGAATTTAGACGTATGAATGCAAATATTACTGTAGAAGGCAGAAGCGCTAAAATACAAGGTAAGAGTCAATTACAAGGTGCTCAAGTTAAAGCAACGGATTTACGTGCAGCTGCGGCATTAATATTAGCTGGTTTAGTAACTGAAGGTACAACTCAGGTTACTGAATTGAAACATTTAGACCGTGGTTACGTTAATTTCCATGAGAAATTAAAATCATTGGGTGCTAACATTGAAAGAGTAAATGATTAATAAGATATTTTTCGTATAAACTTCTGGAGGATTTACATTATGGAAACAATTTTCGATTATAATCAAATTAAACAAATCATTCCACATAGACAACCATTTTTACTAATAGACCGTGTAGTTGAATATGAAGAAGGCAAAAGATGTGTGGGCTTAAAACAAGTATCTGGTAATGAGCCTTTTTTCCAAGGACACTTTCCAGATTATGCTGTGATGCCTGGCGTACTAATTACTGAAGCTTTAGCTCAAACAGGAGCTGTTGCTATGCTAAACAGTGAAGAGAATAAAGGTAAAATTGCTTTATTTGCTGGTATTGATAAATGTAGATTCAAAAAGCAAGTAACTCCTGGTGATACTTTAATGTTAGAAGTAGAAATTACTAAAATTAAAGGTCCGATTGGAAAAGGTACAGCTAAAGCAACTGTTGATGGACAATTAGCTTGCAGTTGTGAACTAACTTTTGCAATTCAAGATGCTTAAATAATAAAAAATTGCCTCCTAACTTAATAAAGTGTTAGGAGGCAATTTTTTATTCTCTCTCAAATTTTTCTTCTTTAAGTTTTGGTTTTGATTGCATCATTCGATTGAATGTTATTTTTAACTCTTCACCAGAAAGACCTTCATCAATTAGCTGTTCTAATAAACTCTCTGCATATACTTGACGTAAAGTATAAATATGACAGTCAAATACTATTGACATTGTTGTTTCGAATTCAGAAATGCTTTTAATTGTGGCATCAAATAAAGCGGGATCATTTGAAGGACGCGTTATCACGACTCTAATGTCCAATAAAGTTTGATCATCATAATATTTTTTCATTGTCTCATAATGTGCATTTGAAATGACAACCTCTAAGAGCCAACCTGTGCCACTATTTTCTTTATTAATGATTACACCATCTTCTAACTCGAATTCAGTTATTCCACCATTTTCGTTAACGATTTGAAAACGTACAGCTTTAAATGTCTTCACTTCATCACATCCCCAAAAAATTTTAAAATTATGCAAAAAATGAAATTATTAATAATCTAATATGAGTTTTACAATTATTTTCTTTAAATATATCAAACTTTGTGTATTAAGAGGAATAAAAATATTAAAAATAGAATTTTGACGCCTAAATTATAAATGAATAATATAGTTATAGAAGGAGGTGACACATGCTAAATAAAATTGTGATAGTAGGTCGATTGACCAAAAAGGCACAAATATTTGAAAACGAGGAGGTGAAGATAGCTACGTTCTGTGTTGCAACTGAACGTAATTATAAAGATGAATATAATGAAATAGCTTGTGATTATATTTTTTGTAAGGCATTTGGTAAAACAGCAACAAATATAGAATCATATACAGACCAAGGCACTTTAGTTGGTATTACAGGACAAATGAGATCTCGTAAGTACGATAAAGATGGTCAAACGCACTTTGTGACTGAATTATATGTTGAAACAATTAAATTTATGTCCCCTAAATCTAAAAACGATAATAATCTTCCTAACACCTCATATGATGAAGACGCTTATTCCTTTGATCACCTTGAAGTGATTGATGTTAACTAATGTTCTAATAACTCCATCCCTATTTACTATAAAAACTTCTTTTAATTATACTCATGGCCTCTCTTATATAAAGAATTTATAAGGGAGGCTATTAAATTACCCGTTTAATTATCTGAAAGATTTCATAAATATTACAAAGAAAAGATGTTTATATACCTATTTAAAACTGTCATGATAGTTTGCAATTGAAATAATTATAGTTTTACTAATGTAATTTCTATGTAAAAAAGTCCTGTCTTTTTTAATTTCACTGTAACCTACTATGATTTTATGGATGTTAAAGTGATACTTGTAAAATTAATTAAGACACAAACATTCTTAGGAGGATATATATATTATGAAAAAGACAATTATTGCTTCATCATTAGCAGTAGGTTTAGGAGTAGTTGCTGGCAACGCTGGACACGCAGATGCGAGCGAAGCTCAAGTAAATAAAGCAGAATTAGCTCAATTAGCTCAATCAAATGATCAATCATTAAATGATAGCCCTATTCAAGAGGGTGCTTACAATGTAACTTTTGATTATGAAGGTTTCACTTATCATTTTGAATCAGATGGTACTAACTGGAGTTGGAACTATGCACAATCAGGTCAAGCTTCTCAACAACAAGATGTAAGTGTACAAGCTTCAACTGTTTCTAATCAAACTTCAGCTGAACAAGTTGGTTCTCAACAACAATCTAGTCAAGTTCAACCAACTCAAACTCAACAAGCACCTCAAACTGAACAAACACAACAACCACAAACTGAAGCTACAACTTCTAACTCAAGTTCTTCAAATAACAATGCTTCAAGTGGTTCTTCTGTAAATGTTAACAGTCATTTACAACTAATTGCACAACGTGAATCTGGTGGCGACATTACTGCTATCAACCCAAGTTCAGGTGCAGCAGGTAAATATCAATTCTTACAATCTACTTGGGATTCAGTAGCTCCTGATGAATATGTAGGTGTTTCACCAGCACAAGCTCCTGAACACGTACAAGATGCTGCAGCAGTTAAATTATATAACACTGCAGGCGCTTCACAATGGGTAACTGCATAATATAGTAATTTAATCATTTAAAGTAAGAGTGGAACAGTGAATTTTGTTCCACTCTTTTTTGTTTGATAAAAAGCAGTCATTTTGATATGGTTAAATTAATAAATTAATGCTACTAGGGGAGCTATAGTAAATGGCTGAGATGATTAATTCAGACCCTTATAACCTGATTTGGTTAGTACCAACGTAGGAAAGTAGTTATGTAAATGTTACGTTCTCTTTATTGAATGATAGCTACATTTCTACGTTGAAATGTAGCATTTTTTAAATTTAAGGAGGATTAATATGACATTTTCAACTGAGATTAAAGAGGCTGCGCAACCTATTATTGAAGAAATTTATAATGATGGTTTTATACAAGACCTATTAAAAGGGGATTTAGATGCTCAAGCAGTACGTCAATATTTAAGAGCAGATGCGTCATATTTGAAAGAATTTACAAATTTATATGCACTTCTTATCCCAAAAGCGCCATCAATGAAGGATGTCAAATTTTTAGTTGAACAAATTGAATTTATGCTTGATGGTGAGGTTGAGGCACATGAAATCCTAGCAGATTATATCAACGAACCTTATGAAGAAATTGTTAAAGAAAGAGTATGGCCACCTAGTGGAGATCATTACATTAAACATATGTATTATCACGCATATGCTCATGAAAATGCTGCGTATACTATAGCTGCAATGGCACCTTGTCCTTATGTATATGAAGTAGTAGCTAAAATGGCATTAGAGGATCAAAACCTAAATAGAGATTCTGTTACAGCAAAATGGTTTGATTTCTATAGTACAGAAATGCGATCATTAATTGAAGTATTTGATAATTTATTAGATAAATTAACAACAAATTGTACAGAACAAGAGAAGAAAGATATTAAAGAAAGTTTCTTACAAAGTACCATACATGAACGTAATTTCTTTAATATGGCTTATATTAATGAACAGTGGAACTTCGGAGGCGATAAAAATGCATAAACCCCAAATTGCTTTAACAATTGCAGGAACTGATCCATCAGGTGGCGCTGGTGTGATGGCCGATTTAAAATCATTTCATTCCTGTGGCGTCTACGGTATGGCAGCGATTACAAGTATCATTGCGCAAAACACTAAAGGCGTTCAACATATCCATAATCTTGAGACAAGTTGGGTACAAGAACAATTAGACAGTGTCTTTAATGATGAATTACCACATGCTATTAAGACAGGCATGATTGCAACTCATGAAACAATGGAGTTAATCCAACATTATTTGAAACAACACTCAGATATTCCATATGTTATTGATCCAGTTATGCTTGCTAAAAGTGGTGATTCACTCATGGATGATGATACTAAGAAACATTTACAGAATACATTACTACCTTTAGCAGATGTCGTCACGCCAAATATTCCTGAAGCAGAGGAAATTACAGATATCAAACTAGACACTGAAGAAAATATACGAAAAGCTGGTAACATATTTATTAACGAGATAGGTAGTAAAGGCGTCGTAATAAAAGGTGGGCATTCTACTGATTTAAACAATGCCAAAGATTTCTTGTTTACTAAGGATGATGTATATACTTTTGAAGATCAACGCTTTGATACAAAACATACTCACGGCACTGGATGTACATTTTCAGCGGTAATTACTGCAGAACTTGCAAAAGGTAAATCAATCTATGAAGCGGTAAAAAAAGCTAAGAAATTTATTTCATTAAGTATTCAATATACGCCAGAGATTGGTCAGGGTAGAGGGCCGGTAAACCATTTTGCTTATATGAAGAAAGTAGGTTTAGATGATGAATAACTTAGAACGTTTGAGACAAGAGAACCCTCTAGTTGTATGTTATACAAATGATGTCGTGAAGAATTTTACAGCCAATGGTTTACTCAGTATCGGCGCGAGCCCAGCAATGAGTGAAGCACCTGAAGAAGCGAGGGAATTTTATAAAGTCGCTGGTGCATTACTTATTAATATTGGCACGATGACTAAAGCAAATGAACAAGACATATTGGAAATTGGTAAAATTGCGAATCAAAAAGGAACACCGATTGTATTTGATCCAGTGGCAGTTGGTGCATCTTCATATCGTAAAGCATTTTGCCAAAAATTCTTATCAGAAGTGAAAGTATCAGTAATTAAAGGAAATGCCTCAGAAATTTTAACGTTAGTAGATGCGACTACAACGATGAAAGGTACAGATGGTGAAACTGACTTAGATGTTGTTGAAATAGCTAAGAGAGCCCATGAGGAATTGAATACAGCCATCGTGTTAACAGGTAAAGATGATGTTGTTGTCCAAGGTGGCAAAGTTGTCAAGTTATATAATGGGTCACCTTTATTAGCTAAAATTACTGGTGCTGGATGTTTACTCGGTGGTATTGTAGCGAGTTTCTTATTTAGAGAAGAAAATCCAACACTACAAGTGTTAGAAGAAGCAGTGAGCATTTATAATATTGCTGCTGAAATTGCTGAAAAGGATCAACAAGTGAATGGACCAGGTACATTTTTACCCAAACTGTTAGATCAAATGTATAACATTGACTTTAATACTTACCAACACCAAGTCAAAAGACAAGAGGTTGAATAATATGTTTAATTCATCATTATTAAACGTTTATTTTATTTGCGGTACGCAAGATGTTCCAGAAGGAAAAGATATTAGAGTAATACTAAAGCAAGCTTTAGAAGCTGGAATTACTCTTTTTCAATTCCGTGAAAAGGGGCCAATATCATTAGATGGTGTTGCGAAAGAAGATTTAGCAATTGATTTATTAAAACTATGTCATGACTATCAAGTACCATTTATTGTAAATGACGATGTTGATTTAGCTGAAAAAATAAATGCAGACGGAATTCATGTAGGGCAAGATGATGAAAATGTGAAGTCTTTTGCTGAACGTTTTAGAGATAAAATCATTGGGCTTAGTATTGGAAATGAGAAAGAATATTATCATTCGGATTTAGAACATGTTGATTATATTGGAGTTGGACCTATGTTTGCAACAATCTCTAAAGATGATGCTAACGCACCAGTAGGTCCATCAATGATTGCTAAATTAAAGAACATCAATCCTTCGTTACCAATGGTAGCAATTGGAGGCATAACAGAAGACAATATTGAACCTATTGCTCAAAATGGTGCAGATGGTGTTTCAGTTATTTCAGCGATTGCACGTAGTCATAATATTGACAAGACTGTTACTAAAATGAAAAGTTATTTCAAATAAATAATAAAATTTTTCTTTTTTTGTTTTCCAGTACACGGTTACTATGATAAAATAATCTCTATGTGAATATATCAATAGAGGTGTAAAAATGAAGAAGAAAGCGTTACTACCTTTGTTATTAGGTGTAATGGTCTTTTTAGCCGGATGTGACTATTCTAAATCTAGTAATAGAGATGGATTTTTCTATAATACATTCGTAGAACCAATGTCTAAAGTATTACATTGGTTAGGCCATTCAGTATTTAACGATGACTACGGTATTGCAATTATCGTATTAGTTTTAGTAATACGTATTATCTTGTTACCATTCATGCTATCAAACTATAAAAATAGTCATTTGATGCGTGAAAAAATGAAAGTTGCCAAACCAGAAGTTGATGGCGTGCAAGAGAAAGTTAAACGTGCACGTACTCAAGAAGAGAAAATGGCAGCAAACCAAGAAATGATGGAAGTTTATAAGAAATACGATATTAATCCAATGAAGAGTGCATTAGGATGTTTACCTGTATTAATTCAAATGCCAGTTGTCATGGGATTATACTTTGTATTACGTTACCGTATTGGTGGCGGTATTGCAGAACATCCTCACTTCTTATGGTTTAATTTAATACATCCTGATATTTGGATTACTATTATTGCCGGTGTGCTTTACTTTATCCAAGCTTGGGTATCAAGTAAGCAAATGCCTCAAGAACAACGTCAAATGACATATATGATGATGATTGTATCACCAATCATGATTATTTGGATTTCATTAAGTTCGGCTTCAGCTTTAGGTTTATATTGGTCAGTCAGTGCGGCATTCTTGATTGTTCAAACTTACTTCGCCAATATGTACTATGAAAAAGTTGCTCGAAGAGAAGTTGCACCAATGATTGAAAAATTTGAGAAAAATAATAGTAACTCAAATAAAAAAGGAAAAAACACTCAAGTCGTTTCTAAGAATAATAAAAAGAAAAAATAAATTAGTTTAATTGAAACTAGTAAGTAAAAAGGCCGATATCCTTACGTAGGGTATCGACCTTTTTTATATATGCCATTCTTTATAAAATTGATTTAAAAACTGTTTCATAAACGCATGTCTTTCTCTAGCTAATTTTCTACCAGTTTCAGTATGCATTAAATCTTTTAATTTTAATAATTTATCATAAAAGTGACGTATAGCTGAAGGTTCTAAATTAGTAATCGTTTCAATATTAGGAATGTCTCTATGTGGTGATTCTGTCCACATTGGCTCATTAAAATGGCCTGAAAATTGAAATGCCCTAGCAATACCAATAGCACCAATCGCATCTAGTCGATCAGCATCCCTAACAATTTGTCCTTCAATAGGAAGGTCTACATGATTATTTTGTCCATTACTATAACTTAAATGCTGAATGATGTAAATAATCTTTTGTTGTTGATCAAAAGATACACGAATGTTCTTTAAAAATGTTTTTAAACGATCTAAAGCATTGGCTTTATTTGTTAACTTATCATCAATGACATCATGAAGTAATGCAGATAATGTGATAATTAAATATTCTCCTTGTTGCTCGCATTTAGAGATTGTTTGAGCTAGTGACGTTACACGTTCTACATGTGCAATATCATGACCAGAATAATCATTTTTATGAAAATTTTTCATATAACGATGCGCTAATTCTATTTGTCGTGTTACATTCATTTTAATCTCCTTATTGTTCAGATAAGTTCGGGACTAAAGTATTATTTTAAGTCTATAATATTTTCAATGTAATTTTTAAAACTACTATATCTAAATTATTTATAGAATAGGTGAAAGTAATTGAGATATACCTTCTTTAAATTTAATCCACAGGCTTCGTTTATTATATAAGTCTTCAGTGAGTCGGTAGGATACTTTCATATCTTGAATAAATGCTTCTTTTAGTTGAGTTGCAATTGTTTCATCATAGATAAATGCGTTTACTTCAAAGTTCAATGTAAAACTACGATTATCCATGTTGGCAGTACCTACTGAAGCAATTTCATCATCAATAATTAATGTTTTGGAGTGTAAGAAACCGTTATCATAATGATAGATTTTCACACCAGCTGATAATAGAGAAGCTGCGTTTTTTAAGGTAGCCCAATAAACAAAAGGATGATCAGGTTTATTAGGAATCATGATATTGACCTCTACACCACCTAAAGCTGCTATTTTAATTGCATCAATGAAGGCTTGATCAGGAATAAAATAGGGTGATTGAATATAAATAGATTGTTTAGCTGAAGAAATCATTTTCAAATAACCATATTTGATTTGCTCCCAATCTTCATCAGGACCACTTGAGGCAATTTGTACACCTATTGTTCCACCAGAGTCTACATCAGGAAAATAGCGATCTTCATATTCGATTGAATCACGGTTTGATTGTGAATTCCAATCTAATATAAATCTCAGTTCAAGTGCGTTTACAGAATCTCCTTCTACTCGCAAATGAGTGTCTCGCCAATATCCAAATTTTTTATCTTTACCTAAATATTCGTCGCCTACATTAAAACCACCAACATAACCAATTTTACCGTCAATAATAACTATTTTTCTATGGTTTCGGTTATTCATACGGAGGTTTATAAGCGGGAGTTTAGAAGGGAAGAAAGATTCAACATGTCCACCTTTTTGACGGAAGTGTTTTAAATCTTTTTTTCTTAAAGTTCTTGATCCCATATCATCGTATAACATTTTAACTTCTAAGCCCTCATCAAGTTTATCCTCAAGTGCTGAGAGAATTCGATGGCCTAATTCATCACTTTTGAAAATATAGTATTGAATATGTATATAATCCTTTGCATTTTTAATATCACTTAATAATGCATCAAATTTTGCATGGCCATCAGTATAAATCTTGATTTGATTATCAGTAGTTAGGAATGCAGCATTGTTAAAAAGTAACATGCGTACCATTTCTTTAAACTTAACAATTTGATGATTACCCTTTGAGAAATCGTCGCTTTCTAATGCTTCAATTTGTTCATCGACAATCATAGCAAGCCCTTTACGGTCTTCCTTTTTCAATTTAAAAATACGATTGCGTTGAATTTGGCGTCCTAATAGTAAATATAAAATAAACCCTATAATTGGTAAAAATACTAAAACAAGTAGCCAAGCCCATATTGAACCAGCACTACGGCGCTCCATAAAGATAATAACAAACGCAAAAATTAAGTTTAATATAAAGGCAGCAATTAAAATGATATTAATAATCAATGAGGAATGCGTGAAAGATATTGAATATATTTCTACCATAGTACGCCTCCTGTTTATTTTTTAATTCTTGCAAGAATAAGATAAGTCTAGTACTTTCTTAAACTTAATTGTATCATGGCATTAATTAAATAGCATGACCCTTTTTCATGAAAATAAGTTACAGTGTTTGACGAATATGAAGGTAAATTATACGATATGATAGTACTATTAGAAAGGGTGACGACCTTGAATAATCATGAAAATGCACATCATTCCGAGCAAATTAAAATGAATTTAAAATCAAGACTAAATCGTATTGAAGGGCAAGTTAGAGCGATTAATCGCATGATTGAAGAAGATGTATACTGTGATGACGTGCTAACTCAAATTAGAGCTACAAGATCTGCATTAAATAGTGTGGCCACTAAGTTGCTAGATCATCATATGAAAAGCTGTATCATGGATAAAGTGAATAACGGCGCTCAAGAAGAAGCGATGGAAGAATTGTTAGTGACATTTCAAAAATTAATGAAAGATTAGGGGTTAATTAAATGAACTTTAGTGAAATTAGAATTAGTGAATTAAATACTGAAGAGCAAGCTAATTCGCTCCAACATAGACTTGAGAAGATGATAGGTGTAGATGAAGTAATTGTAGAACTAAATGACCAATTAGTTAAAATTTCTTATGAAACACCAACGAATTTAAATAGTATTGAAAAAGAAATTTATGATGATGGTTATAAGGTATTAGGTTGATAAATTAAAATAATTTTATTAAATATCAATTTTATGCTGAATTAATGTAGTAAAACATCGATAATTGGGGTAGTATAACTTTGAAGTCATAAAACGAGGTGAAAGCCATGAGTAATTCGGATAAATTGCAAAATGTTGTTAGATTATTATCGTCATTAGGTGTGAATATTAAAAAAACTAAATCTCGTTTAGACATTATTAATACATTGCCAGCTACAACACCTGTGCGCCAAGAACTTAAGTAGTCTGCTAGCAATTGATAAAGGGAGAAGCGTAATCACTTTTAAATGTGATTACGCTTCTTTATTAGGCATTGTTTGTCTTTGATGGAAATGTATAGATAAGACGACACCTATGCCAACCATTAAACTCCATAGTGAACTACCACCGTAACTAATAAATGGTAATGGTATACCGGTAATAGGTAGTAATTGGATTGTCATACCTATATTTTGTAATATATGGAAAACAAGTAGTGATACATAGCCTATGATAAATATTTTGCTGAATGGAGATTCAACTTTCGTAGCAAGTCGAATTAAATGAAAAATCAATGCTAAAAAGATGAGTAGCAAAACTACAGCGCCTATAAATCCCATTTCTTCTCCAACTACTGAGAATATAAAATCTGTATGATTTTCAGGAATGTAAACCTCACCATGATTAAATCCTTTACCGAATAATTGACCAGACCCAATCGCTTTTAAAGATTCTGTTAAGTGATAACCGTCTCCAGCACTATATGAATATGGATCCAACCAAGAATTAATTCGCCCCATTTGATACATTTTCACACCTAGAAGGCTCTCAATTAACGTTGGTTTATAAATGATAGCTAATATAATAGTTCCTCCAAAAACAAAAGCGGCTATAAATAATGGTGATAAGATTCTCCATGTAATACCACTAACTAACATTATTCCTATAATAATAGCGCAAATCACAAGCGTTGTACCTAAGTCATTTTGTAATAAGATTAAAGCCATTGGTACTATTGAAATTCCTATGATTTTAAAGAACAAGACCAAATCAGTTTGAAAAGATTTATTAAAAGTAAAACGATTATGGTTAGAAACGCTCTTTGCTAATGCTAGAATTAAGATGACCTTCATAAATTCTGAGGGTTGAATACTTACTGGTCCAAATGAATACCAACTTTTAGCACCATTAATGATTGGTGTAATAGATGTTTCAGGTATTATGAGTAAACCGATAAGTAGTACACAAAAAATGAAATAAAGAATATATGTATTATTTCTAATCTTTTTAGGTGAAATAAGCATAATAACTAATGCGATAATAGTACCTAATATGTAATATATGATTTGGCGAATACTAAAGTTTGCACTATATTGTCCTCCACCCATAGCTGAACTAATCGTAGTAACACTTATAATGGCAAGTATGGTTAATAATGCTACAAGTATCCAGTCTATCTTACGTAGCCAATGCTTTGAAGGCTGTTGACGGGATGAATATTTCATGAGAAAACTCCTTAAATTCTTATAATCGAACGATTAATATTATATACAAATTTTACATGACTTTATATTAATTTGCTAGAAAATAACAGGCTGAATATAGAAAACTAAAAATTCTATCTAAAATTGTGTTTGAATTATGATTGGTAAATTATTCTAATAAAAACCAAAAAAATTATTTAAACATAATTACATTTAAGTTGATAAATGCAAAATCACTTTAGACTGTGATAATATTGATTTTTAGAAAGCATAGTTTAAACTAAATAAAATTTATAAAATATTGATAGTTAACTAAAAAGAAAAAGTAAAAATGAATTGAAAGAGATATAGACATTTGTAAGAAGTTGAAATAACGTAATAGTTTAATACTTCTCATAAATGATTGGGTTATGATCTTTCTAAATGGAGGAACTACTTATGGTGAAAGAAAACATTTGTATCGTATATGGTGGTAAAAGTGCTGAACATGATGTTTCTAAATTGACTGCGCAAAATGTTCTTAATGCAATTGATAAAGAAAGATATTTAGTGGATATCATTTATATTACGAATGATGGCTTATGGAAGAAAAAAGAAAATATCACTGAGGAAATTAAAGAAATTGAATCCCTAAATATGACAGATATAGAAGCGGGCGAAATCACTATTTTGCTTAAAGAAAGTAGCGATGGTAAACCTTATAATGCAATATTCCCATTACTTCATGGCCCTAATGGTGAAGATGGCACAATTCAAGGGTTATTTGAAGTTCTTGATTTACCATATGTTGGGAATGGTGTACTAGCTGCATCAAGTTCAATGGATAAACTTGTCATGAAACAATTATTTGAACATAGAGGATTGCCTCAATTACCTTACATTAGTTTCTTAAGAAGTGAATATGAAAAATATGAGGGTAACATTATTAAACTCGTTAAAGATAAACTTACATATCCAGTATTCGTAAAACCTGCAAATCTTGGTTCAAGTGTAGGTATTAGTAAATGTAATAATGAGGATGAATTAAAATCAGGTATTGAGGAAGCTTTCCAATTTGATCGTAAACTTGTTATTGAACAAGGTATTAATGCTCGTGAAGTTGAAGTAGCTGTATTAGGTAATGACTATCCTGAAACAACATGGCCAGGAGAAGTTATCAAAGATGTTGCATTCTATGATTACAAATCAAAATATAAAGACGGTAAAATCAGTTTACAAATTCCTGCAGAATTAGATGAAGAAGTACAAATGACATTAAGAAACATGGCATTAGAAGCATTTAAAGCTACAGATTGTTCGGGATTAGTACGTGCGGATTTCTTTGTTACTGAAGACAATCAAATTTTTATTAATGAAACAAATGCAATGCCTGGATTCACAGCATTTAGTATGTATCCAAGTTTATGGGAGAATATGGGCTTATCTTATTCTGACCTAATCACAAAATTAATTGACCTAGCTAAAGAACGTCACGAGGATAAAAAGAAAAACAAATACACAATTGACTAAGAGAGGGATTCATAAATGATAGAAGTTTCTTTACAGCAAATTCAGGAATGGATACCTTGTGATATTGATTCACAATATTTACAACAAACCATCAAAGGTGTGACGATCGATTCACGTGCAATCAAAACTAATATGTTATTTATACCATTTAAAGGTGAGAACGTAGATGGTCATCGCTTTGTTTCACAGGCGTTAAAAGATGGCGCTGGGGCTTCTTTCTATGAAAAAGGCCATGACATTGATGATAATGTGGAAGGACCTATTATATGGGTAGACAATACATTAATTGCGTTACAACAATTAGCTAAAGCATATCTTAAACATGTGAACCCTAAAGTAATAGGTGTTACTGGTTCAAACGGTAAAACAACTACTAAAGATATGATTGAGAGTGTATTACACACTGAATTTAAAGTTAAAAAAACGCAAGGTAATTACAATAATGAAATAGGCTTACCGTTAACTATTTTAGAGCTTGATTTAGATACAGAGATTTCAATATTAGAAATGGGTATGTCTGGATTCCATGAAATAGAATTACTTTCTAATATAGCAGAACCAGATATTGCTGTTATTACAAATATTGGTGAATCACATATGCAAGATTTAGGTTCTCGTGAAGGCATTGCTAAAGCTAAATCTGAAATAACAATTGGACTTAAAAAAGAGGGAACATTCATCTATGATGGTGATGAACCATTGCTTGAACCACATGTTAAAGAACTTAAACATGCTAAATGTTTAAGTGTAGGTTTGAAACAAGATAATGCTTTAGTATGCGAAGTAGAACATAGTGAAAATGATGGCATTGCTTTCTCTATTAACGGTAATGAACATTATAAATTACCTATTCTTGGAATCCATAATATGAAAAATGCAGCTATCGCAATTGCTATTGGTCATGAACTAGGACTTAAATATGAGACTATTCAACATAACATTAATCATGTTCAACTCACTGGTATGCGAATGGAACGCCATATTACTGATGATAATATTACTATCATAAATGATGCTTATAATGCCAGTCCTACAAGTATGAAAGCCGCAATTGATACTTTGAGTCAAATGGAAGGTAGAAAAATTATTGTACTTGCTGACTCACTTGAATTAGGGGAAAATAGTCGTTCAATGCACGAAGAGGTAGGCGCATATTTAGAAGGTAAAAACATCCATACTTTATTAACATATGGCAAAGATGCAAAGTATATTAGTGATATAGGAGGTCAATTTGTTGACCACGTTGAATATTTTATTGATAAACAACAATTAACTCAATATTTAATAAATAACTTAGTTGCTAACGACAAAGTTCTTGTAAAAGGTTCAAGAGGAAATAAACTTGAAGAAGTTGTAAATAAATTGATTTAATTATTTTCAAAATTACTATCATGATAAGCAAGTCACTAATTAGGAATTTAAATCCTTTAGTGGCTTGTTTTTTTACTTTAAAAATTTAAATAATAAGTGAAAAATGTAAACGCTATTATATGAAAATAGATTTGCAAACGAGTTCATCTATAAAATTGCTTTATTGCGATATGTAATTTTAGGTGGTACTATATAGAAGTTGACGTAATAAGAGGACCTTATATACACAAACGTATATTGATAAATAAGAAAGTTAAAAGGAGAATTATATTGCAAAATTTTAAAGAACTAGGGATTTCGGATAAAACAGTTGAGACCCTTGAAGCAATGGGCTTTAAGGAACCCACACCTATCCAAAAAGATAGTATCCCTTATACATTAGAAGGAAAAGACATCCTTGGACAAGCTCAAACTGGTACTGGTAAAACGGGAGCGTTCGGGATTCCTTTAATAGAGAAAGTTGTAGGTCAATCAGGTGTGCAAGCTTTAATATTAGCACCTACAAGAGAATTAGCTATGCAAGTAGCTGAACAATTAAGAGAATTTAGCCGTGGTCAAAATGTACAAGTTGTAACGGTATTTGGTGGTATGCCAATCGATCGACAAATTAAAGCTTTAAAAAGAGGACCACAAATCGTTGTAGGTACACCAGGACGTGTCATTGACCACTTAAATAGACGTACATTAAAAACAAATGGTATTCATACATTGATTTTGGATGAAGCAGATGAAATGATGAACATGGGATTCATCGATGATATGAGATTCATTATGGATAAAATTCCAGCTGAGCAAAGACAAACAATGTTATTCTCAGCAACAATGCCTAAAGCAATCCAAACTTTAGTACAACAATTCATGAAATCTCCTCAAATCGTTAAGACAATGAACAACGAAATGTCAGACCCTCAAATTGATGAATATTATACAATTGTGAAAGAACTTGAAAAGTTCGATACATTTACTAATTTCTTAGATGTACACCAACCTGAATTAGCCATTGTCTTCGGTAGAACAAAACGTCGTGTGGATGAATTAACAAGTGCTTTATTATCTAAAGGTTACAAAGCAGAAGGCTTACATGGTGATATCACACAAGCTAAACGTTTAGAAGTATTGAAGAAATTTAAAAATGATCAAATCGATATATTAGTTGCTACAGACGTTGCAGCACGTGGTTTAGATATTTCAGGTGTAAGTCATGTATATAACTTTGACATTCCTCAAGATACTGAAAGCTATACACATAGAATCGGACGTACAGGAAGAGCTGGTAAAGAAGGCATCGCTGTTACATTCGTAAATCCAATTGAAATGGATTACATCCGTCAAATTGAAGATGCAAATGGAAGACGCATGAACGCTTTAAGACCACCTCACCGCAAAGAAGTATTAAAAGCGCGTGAAGATGATATTAAAGATAAAGTGAAAAATTGGATGTCACGAGAAAGTGAAGCACGTTTGAAACGTATCTCAAGCGAGTTATTAGAAGAATATGATAGTACTGAATTAGTTGCATCATTACTACAAGAATTAGTAGAAGCAAATGATGAAGTGGAAGTACAATTAACATTTGAAAAACCATTAGCACGTAAAAATCGCCAAGGTAAAGGTAATGGATCACGTCGTGGTGGAAAACGTAATAACAAGTTCGATAATAAAAACAAACGTTCAAAAGGTAACTTTAATAAGAAAAAAGGTAAAAAACCTGACCGTCGTGAAAGACAAGACAAAGGTAGATCTACGATGAAAGGTCGAACATTCGCAGATTTACAAAAATAAAATAATTCAATATTGAATTTTATAATCAAACCATCTCATGCTTTTGAGGTGGTTTTAAATTTGATTAAATAGTAGAAGTAATTTAACAATTTCGCATATTCAGCAAGGTCAGTAAGCCTAACATAAATATGATATAATAAAATAAAATTGCAAAGGAGTATATTATGAAGGTAGAAAGTTCATTTCATAAAAGTCCTAAGAATGCACTGAAATACCACTGGTTTAATAGTGGTATCTTATTTTTAATAGAACTAATTATCATTGCTGCACTATTCTCAATGTGGCGATATTTTAATTGGTACCACTTTATTGTCTACATACTTATCTTCTTAGTCTTCATTTCGGTTATTCGTTTGCTATTACAACCCATTATTAATTATAAATATCGTTTTTATAGGGTTAATGATAGAAATGTCGAAGTTAAAAAGTCTTTTATTTTTAAAAAACACCAAATGACTAAAATTGAACGGCTACAATTTTTAGAAATTAAAAGTAATCCTATTTTAAAGCTACTAAATTTAAATATTTTAATTTTTGTAACAGCAGGACATGAACTAAAATTACCAATTGTCTCAGAAGAAGAAATGAACCAATTATCAGAAGATATTTTTATAGCATTGCGAGGTGCTGATTCAGATGTTTAATCCTCAAAAATTGCATCCAATTTCATACATAACAGGGATAATAGATGTAATTAAACGAAATATTTTTACATTTATCATATTAGTTGGTTTTAATATATGGAATTTTGATTTTACAGAAATTCGTCATTATATTGGGCCATCAATCTTTTTGTTTATCTTTATTTTGACGTTTATACATCGATTTTTAGAAATTAAAGTTACAAGATATTGGATTGAAAACGACCAATTTATTGTTACATCTGGATGGTTAAATAAAAAAAGAAAAGAACTAAATCTAAGTAGAATTCAGTCATTAGATACAACACAGGGTTTGATTAACCAAATCGTTGGTGGCGTTAGTTTACAAATTAAAACGCCAAGTGATGGCATTGAATTGGCAACAATAACGAAGAAACAGAGTGAGTTCATTGAACAAACCATACGTATGAGACAAAAAGAATTAAATAATGAAACTCAAGAATATTTAATCAATGATGAATCGGATGAAAATGAACTAAAAACGGAGCAATATAAAGCATCGACAAGTGTAACAGAAAGTAATTCAGAACATGTGTTCAATATGTCCTTAACTTCATTAATTCTAATGGCCATGACGAGTGGGGCAATAGGTGTGGCCTTTGCTGCCGTTTCGCCAATAGTAGGTGCATTTCAAGATATTATCCCTTGGGATAAATGGACGTCTAGTCTATGGCATTGGGTAAATTCTGTATTTATTATTGTGCTGTTTGTTGTTGCATCAATTTTAATCATTAGTTATGTTTTAGGAACTATAATTACGATAATACGTTATTATAACTACAAAGTTGTACAACAGGGGAATCATCTTAAAATTAGTTATGGTCTTTTTAATGTGAAAAATCTAACAGTTCCAACTGATCGACTACAAGCAGTGTTAGAGAAACAATCTTTCTTAAGAAAAATATTTGGATATACCTCTATACACTTTATTATCACGAGTGATATGGATATAGAGTCTAATGATGATGCAAGTGACAATGGTAAAATTATGATATTACCATTTATCAAACAAAAAGAAGCATATGAAATTATTGGAAAGCTCGTACCAGAAATGAAGTTTAATAAGGTCGAAAACGTTATGCCATGGAGAGGATTTCATCGTCACTTCTTTATACCAAGTATTATCATTTTAATTTTAGCTAGTATCGGAACTTATTTTTGGAGTGCATGGAGCTTTTTAATCGCTTTGATGATAATTATTGTGATGATGTCTCATGCATATATCTACATTAAAAATGCTGGCTTAGTGATAGAGAATAATGAAATAACTTTGAAACGTGTAAGCACTTTTGGTTTTCAAACATATTACTTCAAAACGGATAAAATTATAGGTATAGAAACGAGCCAACATCCTTTTCTCGAAAGAAGTCATTTAGCAAATTTATATTTCCTTATTGCTAAGGGATCAATATTTGAGTTTATGGAATTAAAGTTCATAAAAGAAGATACATCGCAACGCTACGTTGATGCGTATTTAAGAGGTGAGTACGATGTCTAATTATAATTATATGAATAAAAACGGCCCTAAAGTGATGAGGATTGCTTCAATGATTACTACCATTATTTTTACAATTATAGTGATAATAGCAAGTATTTTATTTGATTTATACATTGATGAAATGAGTCGTGCATTACTTGTAAGTCTTGCGATAGCACTAATCATTTTATGTTGTGTTGTTTTTATAGTTATAACACCATTTTTAAAATATAAAAACTTTCGATATGGTTATTCAAACGATGAAATTTATATAAGAAGAGGCATTATTTTTATCAATACTAAAATTATTCCATTTTATCGAATTCAGAATATTGATATTGAAGAGGGTTTTTTAATGAGAAAATATAAGTTAGCATCAATGCATTTGTCGACTGCAGGAGGCGTTTCTCAAATAGATTTGATTGCAAAGAAAGATGCAATAAAACTTAAACAAATGATACAAAAAAAGAAAAATATTCAGCAAAATGATATTAGTGAAATGAATACGAAAATAGATCATTCAAATATACCTAGTGAGTGAGGGGTTAGCATGATACATGGAATAGGTATTGATTTAATTGAAATTGAAAGAATTAAAAAAGCTTTTGAGAAACAAAAAGACAAGTTAGTAAAGAGAATTTTAACACAAGAAGAGGAACATCAATTTCATTCATTTAAAAGTGAAAAGAGAAAACTTGAATATTTATCTGGTCGTTTCGCAACCAAAGAAGCTTTCAGTAAAGCATTAGGTACAGGCTTAGGAAAAACAGTGGCATTCAAAGACATTAATTGTTACAACGATATAAAAGGTAAACCATGTATAGATTACAATGGTTTTATCGTACATGTTTCAATAACTCATACAGAACATTATGCGATGAGTCAAGTTTTGTTAGAAAAGAGAGATTAACAGTATTATAATAAAAATAATTTCTACCTCGTATATTGAACGAGTTAAATCAATAATAAACAAGATTTTTTTACTAATTAAGAGGAGGATTACGTATGTCAGATAAATTCTATAGATCAACTTATTTAAACGTAGATTTATCAGCGATTTTAAATAACTATAATACTGTTAGAACGTTGCATAGCGATAAAACAGTTATACCAGTAGTAAAAGCTAATAGTTATGGTTTAGGTAGCGTTAAAATAGCACAACATTTAATGAAAAACGGTGCTGACTTTTTTGCAGTAGCAACTCTTGATGAAGCTATTGAATTACGTATGCATGGAATCAATGCTCAAATACTTATCCTAGGTGTCATTCCTCTTGAAGATATAAATAAAGCTATTCAACACAGAGTTGCTTTGACTGTACCATCATTACAATGGATACAACATGCAATAGAATTAATTACTGATGATAATGAAAAGAATTTGTGGCTACATGTGAAACTCGACACAGGTATGGGCAGACTTGGAATTAAATCACTGGAAGAATATAAAGAAGTCATTGACTTAATTCAAAGTCATTCTCATTTAGTATTCGAAGGTGTATATACGCACTTTGCTAATGCTGATGAACCTGGCGACTCAATGGATCATCAATATGAACAATTTGAAACCTTAGTAACTCAAGCTGAGAAACCTAAATTCATACATTCTCAAAATTCAGCTGGTTCTTTATTGAGAAACTTTGAATTATGTAACGCAGTTAGACTTGGTATTTCACTTTATGGTTATTATCCGTCAGAGTACGTAAAAGAAAAAGTTGAAACTGAGTTACAACCAAGTGCGCAATTATTAACACAAGTTGTCCAAACTAAGTATTTAAAAGTTGGAGAATCGGTAAGTTATGGCAGTACATATACAGCAACTGAAGATATTAAGATCGCGATTTTGCCAATTGGATATGCAGATGGATACTTACGTTCAATGCAAGGGGCATTTGTTAATGTCAAAGGCCATCAATGTGAAGTCATAGGTCGAGTATGTATGGATCAAATGATAATTAAAGTCCCAGATGATGTAAAAGAGGGGGACACTGTGACACTTCTAGATAATACTTATGATTCACCTCAATCAGCTGAAACTTTAGCTCAAAAACAAGACACGATTAGCTATGAAGTTTTATGTAATTTAGGTAGACGTTTACCTAGAATCTATCAAGTTGATGACCAGATGCATGTAACTAATGAATTATTAAAATAGTATAGTCACTTGAAATGAAATTTGTTATTATAAAATTAATTAAAGTTTATAATGTCTTATTTGGTATCAAGTGGAGGTTCATATTATGCTTACTTTCAATCAAAATAGAAGTCACAGTCTTGAACAATCTTTAAAAGAAGGCTATTCACAAATGGCTGAATTAAATCTCTCCCTAGCGACAGAAGCTTTTCCTCTAGAATGCGAAGCTTGTGATTGCAACGAAACGTACATTATTTCTAATTATAAAAGTGAATGATTAGAAGAGGCGATGTATATTTAGCTGATTTGTCACCAGTACAGGGCTCAGAACAAGGGGGAGTCAGACCTGTAGTTATCATTCAAAACGATACTGGCAACAAATATAGTCCTACCGTAATCGTTGCTGCGATTACGGGAAGGATTAATAAAGCGAAAATACCCACACATGTTGAAATCGAGAAAAAGAAATACAGACTTGATAAAGATTCAGTAATTCTACTCGAGCAAATTAGAACATTAGATAAAAAACGACTAAAAGAAAAATTAACATATCTATCTGATGAGAAAATGCAAGAAGTAGATGAAGCACTAGACATTAGTCTAGGACTGCATGATGAAGTTAAAACGCAAAACACATAACTTAATTTATGTATAATTCAAAAGTATTTCATTTTAACTATTAAAGACAATATTTTAAATTCAGTTATTCGAATTTTCGTACTTTAATTTCCATGTACTTAATACATATTAGTCCTATTTGAAGATAAGTACTAGATTAATTGATAGTCTTTAGTTGTTGACTTTAGGTAATTCCTAAAGTCTTTTTTAAATATAAAGTATATTATTTAATATTATGGTTTTAACAATAATGAATTTTATTAATAAATATCAAATGCATATAAAAAAGTTCTAAGTGTTAGATATATTGAAGCGAGGAGGCAGATTTGTGGAAGAATGTAAGCAGCATTATAAGCAACTTATTGATGAAAGTTTAGTTACGCAAAATAAACAACAATTTCTAGAAAAGTGTAATGATTTTACAGATGAAGTAATTAAAAAAGATATTCTACCTGAAGATATTGTGAATATACACAAATCATATGTAACCTCCTTAAATTTAAATAAACAACAAATTTTTGATACATTAGATGTGTTACAAGAGGTTGTAAAAGGGTTTGGATATAGTTATCGTGACTACCAAAAGTTAGTTGATAAAATGCAATTCCACGATAAAGAAATTGATTTAGCTTCTAGGCTTCAACAGACAATGTTAAAAACTGATATCCCTCAATTTGATAGTATACAGATTGGTGTGATTTCTGTTGCTGCTCAAAAAGTGAGTGGCGACTATTTTAATTTAATTGATCATAGAGATGGAACGATGAGTTTCGCTATTGCTGATGTTATAGGTAAAGGAATTCCAGCTGCATTAGCTATGAGTATGATTAAATTCGGAATGGACTCCTATGGGCATTCCCAATTACCAAGTGATGGATTGAAACGTCTTAATCGTGTTGTGGAGAAAAACGTAAATCAAAATATGTTTGTGACCATGTTTTACGGATTATATGAAGAAATGAACCATCTACTTTATTGTAGTTCTGCAGGTCATGAACCTGGATATATATATAGAGCGGAAACTGAAACATTTGAAGAAATTGAAGTTAGAGGAAGAGTCTTAGGTGTAAGTCAGCACACTCGTTATAGTCAACAAGAAATTCCCATTCATTTAGATGATTTAGTTATCATATTTACTGATGGTGTTACAGAAGCAAGATACACAGATGGCGAATTCATAGCTAAAGACACATTGTTGAACCTCATACGTAAGTATAAGCATATGCATCCACAAGATATAGTACAAATATTATATGAAGCTATATTAAAAATACAAAACCCTAACAAACGTGACGATATGACTATTATGATTATAAAACGTGTAAATTAAATATTAAATTTTTAGATTATATAAATCTAACTATGGGTATACTTACTAAAGTATACATATTATTAGTAACAAAAGACTAAACTAGGAGTGTAAGAACTATGAACCTTAACATTGAGACGATAACACATGATGAATATTATGAAGTCATTGTGGCTGGGGAATTAGATGTTTATACAGTACCTGAATTAGAAGAAGTTTTGATGCCAATGCGTCAAGAAGGTACTCATGATATTCACGTGAATGTGACAAACGTTAGTTATATGGATTCTACAGGATTAGGTTTATTTGTAGGAACATTAAAAGCTTTGAATCAAAATGATAAAGAATTATATATTTTAGGTGTATCAGATAGAATCGGAAGATTATTTGATATTACTGGCCTTAAGGACTTAATGCATGTCAATGAAGGAACGGAGGTAGAGTAACTTGCCTATTAAAAATGATTATATCGAGATGAAATTACCTGCCTCTGCTGAGTATGTGAGTTTAATTCGTTTAACTCTATCAGGTGTATTCTCAAGAGCAGGCGCATCTTACGACGATATAGAAGATTCTAAAATTGCAGTAAGTGAAGCCGTTACTAACGCAGTGAAGCATGCTTATAAAAATGATGAAATAAATGGTATGATTAATTTATGTTTTGAGTTATTTGATGATAAAATAAAAATAGTTATCTCTGATCAAGGTGAAAGTTTTGATTATGAAACGACTAAATCACAGCTAGGACCTTACGATGAGAATGAAAATATCGATTTCTTACGTGAAGGCGGACTTGGTTTATTCTTAATTGAATCCTTGATGGATGAAGTGAAAGTCTTTAAAGAATCTGGTGTAACAATCAGCATGATTAAGTATATAAAAAAAGAGCAGGTGCCAAATAATGACGAAAGAGTCGAAATCAGTTAATGATGTATCACCTGAGCAAATTAACCAATGGATTAAAGAACATCAAGATAACGCTAATACAGAAGCTCAAGATAGATTAGTTAATCATTATCGAAAATTAATTGAATCTTTAGCCTATAAGTATTCTAAAGGACAATCACATCATGAAGATTTAGTTCAAGTTGGTATGGTTGGTTTAATAGGTGCTATTAACAGATTTGATTTGTCTTTTGATCGCAAATTTGAAGCATTCTTAGTACCGACCGTTATTGGTGAGATTAAGAGATATTTAAGGGATAAAACTTGGAGTGTTCATGTTCCTAGAAGAATAAAAGAAATAGGCCCACGTATCAAAAAAGTAAGCGATGAACTAACAAATGAGTTGGAAAGATCTCCATCAATTGCAGAAATTGCTGACCGTTTAGAAGTTTCAGAAGAAGAAGTGTTAGAAGCTATGGAAATGGGTCAAAGCTATAACGCGCTTAGTGTTGATCATTCAATTGAGGCAGATAAAGATGGTTCAACAGTAACTCTATTAGATATCATGGGGCAAAAAGATGATAATTATGACTTAACTGAAAAACGTATGATTCTTGAACGTATTTTGCCTATTCTCTCAGATAGAGAAAGAGAAATTATTCAATGCACGTTCATAGAAGGATTAAGCCAGAAAGAAACTGGGGAACGTATTGGATTAAGTCAAATGCATGTATCACGCTTACAAAGAACTGCAATTAAGAAATTGCAACAAGCTGCTAAACAATAAAATATTACATTTAGAGTCTAGAACATTAATTATATAAAACTATAGTGGACAGTCGCAATTGTTGCACGTATTGATAAGAAGTTCAACTAGTAGTTTTTCAGTTCTAGTCATCTATGTGGGGGTGGGACAATGAATTCACTATGAATTCTATCCGACTCCTTTTTTACTTTTGAATTAAAAAAGCAATGCTTAAAATTAAATATTGTATACTTAGAGAAATAAGAATTTTTGAAAAGTGTGGTTATATAAATGGATCAAATGTTAATGAATGAAATAGTTTCTAAATATCAATTTTCTGAAAAACAAGTAAAATCCGTATTAGAATTGCTAGAAGAAAATAATACTGTTCCTTTTATAGCAAGATATCGTAAAGAAGCAACGGGTGGTTTGGATGAAGTTCAAATCAAACAAATTTCTGACGAATATCAATATGTTGCAAATTTACAGAAAAGAAAAGATGAAGTTATACATAATATTGAACAACAGGGTTTATTAACAAATGAATTAAAAGAAGATATTCTTAAACAAACCAAATTGCAGCGTGTCGAGGATCTTTATAGACCTTTTAAACAAAAAAAGAAAACAAGAGCAACTGAAGCTAAGCGAAAAGGACTTGAAAGTTTAGCCCAATGGATTAGTGATGGTCAACAGGGTGAATTGAGTCAACAAGCTGAGGCGTATATTAATGATGAAGTAGCTACTGTTGACGAGGCAATTCAAGGAGCTTTAGATATCATTGCTGAACACGTTTCAGATAATCCTAAGTATCGCAGTCGTATATTGAAAGATATTTATAGGCAAGGAAATATTGTAACGGCTAAGAAGAAAAAAGCGGATGATGAAAAAGAAACATTTGCAATGTATTATGATTATGTGGAACCTATTAAGAACGTTGCTAATCATAGAGTGCTAGCTATGAATCGTGGTGAAAAAGAAAAAGTGCTTTCAGTCAAAGTAGAATTTGATACTCAACAAGTAGCAAGTGCTATTGAAAAAAATGAGGTTAAAAATAATAATCCACATGGAGATTATATAAAATTAGCAATTGAAGACAGCTTAAAAAGATTAATAATGCCTTCGATTGAAAGAGAAATACGCGCTGATTTAACTGAGAAAGCCGAACAACATGCTATTGAGGTCTTTAGTGAAAATTTAAATCACTTATTGTTGCAACCGCCTATGAAAGGTAAGCAAATATTAGGAGTTGACCCAGCATTTAGAACAGGATGTAAACTAGCAGTCATTAATCCTTATGGGACTTTTGTTGATAAAAGTGTAATTTATCCACATCCACCTAAATCTAAAGTAGAAGCATCTGAAAAAGAAATTGTCCGAATGATTAAAGAAAATAATATAGAACTTATTGCAATTGGTAATGGTACAGCAAGTCGTGAAACTGAACATTTCGTTGCTGATGTTATCAAAAAATATAATTTAGATATTAAATTTATTATTGTCAATGAAGCGGGGGCCTCAGTGTATTCTGCTTCAGAAATTGCTAGATCTGAGTTTCCTAATTTTCAAGTTGAAGAACGAAGTGCTGTTTCAATAGGAAGACGAGTTCAAGACCCATTAAGTGAATTAGTTAAAATAGATCCTAAATCTATTGGTGTGGGTCAATATCAACATGACGTAAATCAGAAAGAACTTGAAAGTGCATTAACATTTGTTGTTGAAACAGCCGTAAACCAAGTCGGTGTAGATGTAAATACAGCATCCAAATCTCTATTACAGTATGTTTCTGGTCTATCTAGCGCAATAGCTCAAAACATTATTGATTACCGTGAAGAAAATGGAGCAATCAAGCACAATAAAGAAATAAGTAAAGTGAAACGATTAGGTGCTAAAACATTCGAACAAAGTATAGGATTTTTGCGTATTGTAGATGGCTCTGAACCACTTGATAATACATCAATTCACCCTGAGAGTTATGATGTGACATATGAATTATTGACTGTTTTAAATTTTGATATCAATGATTTAGGTACTGACAAGTTAAAAAATGAATTATCCAAAATAAACACAAATCAAATAGCTGAACAATTAAATGTTGGAGTACCAACCTTAGAGGATATTATTAAATCTCTAACGGCACCTAATCGAGATCCTCGTGATGAGTTTGAAACACCTATCCTAAAATCTGATGTACTATCTATTGAAGATTTAAAAGAAGGTATGAAATTAAGTGGAACAGTAAGAAATGTTGTTGATTTCGGAGCATTTGTAGATATAGGTGTGAAACAAGACGGATTAGTACACGTATCTAAATTATCAAAAAAATTCGTCAAAAATCCTATGGATATAGTTAGTGTTGGAGATATAGTAGAAGTTTGGATTCTTGATATTGATCAAAATAAAGAAAAAGTTTCTCTAACAATGATTGATCCACATGAATAATAATGAACTTCAAAATATGGTTGAAAGCATTTCAAACCGATATTTTAATGAATCTTTTCGTCATAATGCTTTGTTTAATAATAAGCTACGTACTACAGGTGGACGTTATATTTTAGATTCACATAACATTGAAATTAATCCTAAACAATATCAATATTATGGTAAAAATGCATTAATCGATATAATTAAACATGAATTATGTCACTATCATCTGCATTTAGGTGGAAAAGGTTATAAACATAAAGATCCAGACTTTAAAATGTTGAGTAAGCAAGTCGGTGCTCCGAGATTTTGTAAACCTATTCAATCATATGAAGCCCGTGCTAATTATTTATATAAATGTCAATCATGTGGTTGCAAATATTTAAGGATAAGGAAAGTAGATGTTCGGAAGATGAGGTGTGGAATTTGCAATGGAAAGTTGTCACTAATCGAACATTTAACTTAGCTACTAAGTAACTAAAATTGAAATTCAGGTCTACTTTTACATTAATTGTAGATCTGAATATTTTTGTTTATTAAATGTTGACATTAATTATAAAAAAATGTATAGTGTATATCGTTGCTTTATTAAAAGAGTTAAACATTAATTGATTGTAAAACGTATTTAAAAATATGTTAAAAAGTTATTGACATTTCATTACAAAACATTTACAATAATTTATGTTCTCGATAGTTAATAGTAATTATTGCGTTTTGCCAGCGGTCGTGGCGGAATGGCAGACGCGCTAGGTTGAGGGCCTAGTGGGAGAAATCCCGTGGAGGTTCAAGTCCTCTCGGCCGCACCAAATAAACTTTTAATTTAATATGCGGGTGTAGTTTAATGGCAAAACCTCAGCCTTCCAAGCTGATGTTGTGGGTTCGATTCCCATCACCCGCTCCAT
>NZ_KV830606.1:0-2398 GCF_001836805.1 Staphylococcus sp. HMSC062A01 | reverse complement strand
CCTCCACGTAAGCTAGCGCTCACGTTTCAAAGGCTCCTACCTATCCTGTACAAGCTGTGCCGAATTTCAATATCAGGCTACAGTAAAGCTCCACGGGGTCTTTCCGTCCTGTCGCGGGTAACCTGCATCTTCACAGGTACTATGATTTCACCGAGTCTCTCGTTGAGACAGTGCCCAAATCGTTACGCCTTTCGTGCGGGTCGGAACTTACCCGACAAGGAATTTCGCTACCTTAGGACCGTTATAGTTACGGCCGCCGTTTACTGGGGCTTCGATTCGTAGCTTCGCAGAAGCTAACCACTCCTCTTAACCTTCCAGCACCGGGCAGGCGTCAGCCCCTATACATCACCTTACGGTTTAGCAGAGACCTGTGTTTTTGATAAACAGTCGCTTGGGCCTATTCACTGCGGCTCTTCTGGGCTTGCACCCTAAAGAGCACCCCTTCTCCCGAAGTTACGGGGTCATTTTGCCGAGTTCCTTAACGAGAGTTCGCTCGCTCACCTTAGAATTCTCATCTTGACTACCTGTGTCGGTTTGCGGTACGGGCACCTATTATCTATCTAGAGGCTTTTCTCGGCAGTGTGAAATCAACGACTCGAGGAAACAATTTCCTCTCCCCATCACAGCTCAATCTTAAGAGTGCCGGATTTGCCTAACACTCAATCTCACTGCTTAGACGTACAATCCAATCGTACGCTTCGCCTATCCTACTGCGTCCCCCCATCGATTAAAACGATGCTAGGTGGTACAGGAATATCAACCTGTTATCCATCGCCTACGCCTGTCGGCCTCAGCTTAGGACCCGACTAACCCAGAGCGGACGAGCCTTCCTCTGGAAACCTTAGTCAATCGGTGGACGGGATTCTCACCCGTCTTTCGCTACTCACACCGGCATTCTCACTTCTAAGCGCTCCACATGTCCTTGCGATCATGCTTCAACGCCCTTAGAACGCTCTCCTACCATTGTCCTACGGACAATCCACAGCTTCGGTAATATGTTTAGCCCCGGTACATTTTCGGCGCAGTGTCACTCGACTAGTGAGCTATTACGCACTCTTTAAATGATGGCTGCTTCTAAGCCAACATCCTAGTTGTCTGGGCAACGCCACATCCTTTTCCACTTAACATATATTTTGGGACCTTAGCTGGTGGTCTGGGCTGTTTCCCTTTCGAACACGGACCTTATCACCCATGTTCTGACTCCCAAGTTAAATTAATTGGCATTCGGAGTTTGTCTGAATTCGGTAACCCGAGAGGGGCCCCTCGTCCAAACAGTGCTCTACCTCCAATAATCATCACTTGAGGCTAGCCCTAAAGCTATTTCGGAGAGAACCAGCTATCTCCAAGTTCGATTGGAATTTCTCCGCTACCCACAGTTCATCCGCTCACTTTTCAACGTAAGTCGGTTCGGTCCTCCATTCAGTGTTACCTGAACTTCAACCTGACCATGGGTAGATCACCTGGTTTCGGGTCTACGACCAAATACTCAACGCCCTATTCAGACTCGCTTTCGCTACGGCTCCACATTTCCTGCTTAACCTTGCATCAGATCGTAACTCGCCGGTTCATTCTACAAAAGGCACGCCATCACCCATTAACGGGCTCTGACTACTTGTAAGCACACGGTTTCAAGTTCTCTTTCACTCCCCTTCCGGGGTACTTTTCACCTTTCCCTCACGGTACTGGTTCACTATCGGTCACTAGAGAGTATTTAGCCTTAGGAGATGGTCCTCCCAGATTCCGACGGAATTTCACGTGCTCCGTCGTACTCAGGATCCACTCAAGAGAGAATATATTTTCAACTACAGGATTATTACCTTCTTTGATTCAACTTTCCAGATGATTCGTCTAACATATTCCTTTGTAACTCCGCATAGAGTGTCCTACAACCCCAATAAGCAAGCTTATTGGTTTGGGCTCTTCCCGTTTCGCTCGCCGCTACTCAGGGAATCGATTTTTCTTTCTCTTCCTCCGGGTACTAAGATGTTTCAGTTCTCCGGGTCTGCCTTCTGACAAGCTATGAATTCACTTGTCGATAACACGACATAACTCGTGCTGGGTTCCCCCATTCGGAAATCTCTGGATCAACGCTTACTTACAGCTACCCAAAGCATATCGTCGTTAGTAACGTCCTTCGTCGGCTTCTAGTGCCAAGGCATCCACCGTGCGCCCTTAATAACTTAATCTATGTTTCCACCAAACTTTTAGTCAATCGTTCTCATATTGCTTCGTTTTCATTCATTTAAATGCTCATTTACAAAAGTAAACTGCGCTTTAAATAAACTCAACTCATTATCTAAAAACGATTTCTTTAAAAGTTCAAGTCGAAAACCTGTTATTAATCTTGTGAGTGTTCTTTCGAACACTAGCGATTATATTTTATGAATTCAAGCTTTTT